>NZ_JBEYXK010000016.1:0-118353 GCF_040645035.1 Streptomyces sp. NPDC046876
GAAGGCCATCGCGCAGCGACGCGACCGCAGGGAGCGCCCTTGACGCGCCGGCCCGCACCGAAAGGACAATGGGCGGCCGGGACGCCCCCGGACACCCACCGACCCCGCCCCACCGTGACCCCGTCCCCCGGCCCCCGTCCAGCCCTTGAGCCCCGCCCCGGTGTCGTTCCTGCCAGGATGGCCCGATGCCCTCTTCCCTCCCGTCCCACTGGTTGCGCGGTGTTGCCGTGAATCCGGCTGCGCCGGCCGATGTGCTCCTGCGGCTGCTCGATCCCGCTGCGGGTGAGGCCCGTACGGTGCTGTGCCGGGACCGGGATCTTCCCGCCGAGGTGGTCGATGCCATCGTCGCGCACCCCGACTGGAAGGTCCGCCGGGTGTTCGCCCACAACCGGCGTGTCGATCCGGCGCGGCTCCGTCCCCTGGTCCACGATCCCTCGGCCATGGTGCGCGCCTGGCTCGCGGGCGGCCCCCGTCCGCACGCGCGCAAGGCCCGGCCGCTGCCGGACGACATGGTCGAGGCCCTGCTGACCGCCCAGGACGAGGACGGCCACGACGGGATGTTGACGGCAGCCGAGATCGGCTGGGAGGTCTTCTCCTCCCGGCAGATAGCCCCCTCGTTCAGCCGCCGATGGCCCCTGCACGAGAACCCCGCCCTACGGAAGCTCGGAACGGGTTCCTGGCGTGAGCTCGCCCCCGAGCAGCGCGCAGCGCTGCTCGCCGACCCCGACCCGGCAGTGCGCGAGGCGGCACACAGACAGAACCGGACGCTCGACCCCGCGGCCATGGAGGCCGAGCTGCCGGAGCGGGACTGCCACCACAGAGCGGTCCTGCTCACCAACTACGCCGTGTCCCGCACCGTGGTCGAGGCGTGCTTCGCCGACGGGCGGAACCTGTACGGGCTGGCCTGCAACCGCCACACGCCCGCCGATGCCGTCGCGCGACTCGCCCGTAACGCCGCCCCCGAGGTGCGGGAGCGGGTGGCGGCCCGGGCCGACCTCGATGCGGCCCTGCTGGCGGAGCTGGCCGAGGACCCGGACGAGCGGGTGCGGCTCCGCGCCCGGGTGCAACCGCTGCCGCGGACATGGGCGCAGTGCGGTGCCGTCGACGCAGTCGTGCCCCACGGCGACGACTGCGACTGCGACTGCCCGATCTTCGAGCCGTACGAAGGGGTGGACCCCGACTGGTACGCGGCCTGCGCGCGCTCCGAGGAGGTGGTCCTGCGCAAGGTGGCTGCCGGCCATCCCCACCTCCCCGTGGATCTCGTCCGCCTCCTGGCCGGGGACCCCGACCCCGCCGTCCGCCACCGGCTCGCCGTTCACCACCCCCTTGCGCCGCCCGAGTTGCTGCTGGACGCCTTCCTCGCCCGCCCCGGCCAGCGGCCGTACCTGCTGACGCTGCCCGCCCTCCCCCGTACCGGCCTCGCCCGCTTGCTGGACCACGTCGACGCCGACGTCCGGGCGCTGGCCGCCGCCGACCCCACCCTCCCCGAGCCCCCCGTACGGCTCCTCGCCGACCCGGAGGAGCAGGTGCGCCGGGCGGCCGCGGCCAACCCGGTGTTCCCCGCCGGGGCGCTCGACGCGCTGCTGGACGACCCGCGCACCGCCGAGGGCGCGGCGGCCAATCCGAATCTGCCGGCCGCCCGCCTCCACCGGCTGCTGGACCTCAGTGGGCTTCCCGGTCTGCCCGGCGGATCGCGGCGATCGTCGGGACCGGGGCGTTCGTGAGGAAGTCCAGGACGAGGGCGTTGACGAGGGCGGGCTTCTCCTTGGTGAGGAAGTGCGAGGTGCCCGGGACGACGGCGAGCTCGGCGTTCGGGAGGGCGTCGTACATCTCCACCACGTGCTGCATGGTGACCAGGTCGTCGTCGGAGAACATGACCAGCGAGCGGTGCGTGACGGCGGCCAGGTCCGCGGCCTTGAGGTTGGGCTCCTTGGCGGCCATCTCGCCGATCTTCGCGGCGACGACCTTGAAGTGGTCGATGCCGTCCGGGGAGACCTCGCCGTAGGCGGAGCCCAGGAACTGGAAGAGCTGCTCGACGTCCCATTCCATGTCGGGCATGGCCTCGCCCTCCTTGCTGAAGCCGCCACTGATCATGACGAGGCGCTTGACCAGCTCCGGGCGCTGCATAGCCACCAGCATGGCGACGACCGCGCCGTCGCTGTGCCCGACGAGGTCCGCCGGCTCGCCCACGACCGTCTCGAGGAAGGCGATGGTGTCGTCGGCCATCAGCCGGTACGTGATGGGGCCGGGTACGTCCGGGGTGTGGCCGTGGCCGCGACGCTCGGGGGTGTAGACGCGGAAGTGCTCGGCGAGGGGGGCCAGGTTCGGTTCGAAGAACCGGGCGTCGACCAGGCCGCCGTGCATGAGGACGAGCGGCTCGCCCGCGCCGTGCTCCTCGTACCAGGTCTTCACGTCGCCCAGCTGGATGTAGGTGCCCATCGTCTTCCCTCTCCCTCTCCCTGACCCCCGCCCTCCTGGGCGTGTCGTGAAGGTAGACCGGGGCGGGGGGCCCCCAATAATACGCCCCCCCCCCCGAGGGGGGGGCGGCCGGGGCCGCGGGCGGGGTGGTTCTTTCGGGCGGCGCGGGGCCCCGCCCCTCTCCGCCCCCGCCCCCCCCCCGCTTCGGGCAGGCCGACGGTCCCGGTGGCCGGATCACGACTGTTCATCCGGCTCCCGGTATGGCCAGGATGTGTCGGTCATTCGGCTTTCGCACGATGTCGGTCCGGGGGGACACATGGGAACGAGCACGATGCGTACCGGCCTTGCCGCGGCGGCGAGCGTGCTCGCCGCGCTCGCGGCGGCCGCTCCCGTGCAGGCGGCTCCGGGGGGATCCGCCGCGCGGTGCGAGCCGGCCGTCCGGGTGCTGGAGCGGCTGCCCGTGCTCTCGGAGGATCCGTACCCGAGCCCGTACGTGCGCCGCACCCAGGTCAATGCCATCGCCGAGGGGTCGGACGTGGCCGTCGGGATGTCGACGCTGAAGCCCGCGTACTGGATCGGGACCAAGGTGTTCCAGCCGCCGCTTCCGGCCGGCTCCGGTTCGGGCACGATCAAGGACGTCAACCGGCACGGCCTGATGGTCGGCCGGGTGAGCACTCCCGACGGCACGATCGGCTTCAGCTACCGGCACGGCGACCCCGCCATCACCGTCCTGCCCGGCGGGGGCCTGCCGAACAGCGTCAACGACCAGGGCGTCATCGTCGGCGACGTCTGGGTCCCGGAGCAGAACCGGACCGTCGCCATGGAGTGGTACGAGGGCCGGCTCCTGCGCGAACTGTCGGCGCCGCCCGGGTACAAGCTCTACGGCGCGTCCCACATCAACAACGCGGGCGAGGTCACCGGCCCCGCGGCGTCGCTCGCGGCCGCGAACGGGACTCCGGCGCTGTTCTGGCCGGCCGACCGCAGTGTCCCCGCCCGGCCGCTGGCGACCGTCGACGGCACCGAGGGGACGTACAGGGCCGGTGGGCTCGACGACCACGGGCGGATCGTCGGGTACAAGTGGGTGGGTGAGGGGCCGGACCACCACCAGGTGTCCGTCGTCTGGAAGGGCCCCGACACCCCTCCCGCGTACCCGCCCCTGACCCGCGGGGCCGTCAGCGGCACCCTCGACGGCATCAGCCCGCGCACCGGCGTCGCGGTCGGCATGGCCGCCTACCCGCCGGAGCCGGCGCCGGGCCCGTACGCGCTGGCGCAGTACTGGACCGGGCACGGCCCGATGCGCGTCCTGCCGGGGCTGACGCCGACCGGCTACAGCGTGGCGTTCACCGCGACCGACGACGACCGCGTCGGCGGGACCGCCCTGGACGCCGGGAACCGGCCCCAGCCGGTGATCTGGACCTGCGCCTCCCAGCAGGCGTTCGTACGGCGGTAGTGGCTCTGCCGAGTCCCCGCTCCGGCGTCGCCGCGATCACCGCGTGGCAGTGGAGTCCGGTCTCGGCCTCCAGCTCGGCGGGCAGGTCCGGAGCCGGCTCGGCCCGCAGAGGTGGTCGCCGTGGGAGTACGGCGAGTGGTGCGGGTCATGCCGGGACTGCACGAGGCGCTGCCGACAGAGTCTGGACAGGATCGACAACTCGCCGGTAACTTAGTATGAGCAAGCGCTTAGACATAAGCGGCGGACCGCCGCGACGAAGGGAGCCGGCCGTGCGCCGTACGGTGTTCAACGAGGACCACGAGGCCTTCCGGGAGACCATCCGCGCCTTCATAGAGGCCGAGGTCGTCCCCGTCTACGACGAGTGGTTCGCGGCCGGCCAGGCCCCGCGCGAGTTCTACCACAAGCTCGGTGAGCTGGGGATCTTCGGCATCAACGTGCCCGAGGAGTTCGGCGGCGCCGGCCTGGACACGCACAAGTTCGAGGCCGTCCTGTACGAGGAGACCTCCCGCGCGGGCGTCAACTTCGGCGGCTCCGGCGTGCACGTCCTGCTCGCCCTCCCCTACATCAAGATGCTCGCCACCGACGAGCAGAAGAAGCGCTACCTCCCGAACTTCGTCTCCGGCGAGGAGATGTGGGCCCTGGCGATGACCGAGCCGGGCACCGGCTCCGACGTCGCGGGCATGAAGACCACCGCCAAGCTCTCCGAGGACGGCACGCACTACGTCCTCAACGGCGCCAAGACCTTCATCACCGGCGGCGTCCACGCCGACCGCGTCATCGTCTGCGCCCGCACCTCCGCCCCGAGCGAGCAGGACCGCCGCTTCGGCATCTCCCTCTTCGCCGTGGACACCAAGTCCGAGGGCTACTCGATCGGCCGCAAGCTCGACAAGCTGGGCCTGCGCACCTCCGACACCGCCGAGCTGGCGTTCGTCGACGTGAAGGTCCCGGTCGAGGACCTGCTCGGCGAGGAGAACAAGGGCTTCTACTACCTCGGCGCCAACCTGCCCTCCGAGCGCTGGGGCATCGCCTTCGGCGCGTACGCGCAGGCCAAGGCCGCCGTCCGCTTCGCGCAGCAGTACGTGACCGAGCGCACCGTCTTCGGCAAGCCGGTCGCGCACTTCCAGAACACCAAGTTCGAGCTGGCCGCCTGCCAGGCCGAGGTGGACGCCGCCGAGGCCGTCGCCGACCGCGCGCTGGAGGCCCTGGACGCGGGCGAGCTGACCCCGGCCGAGGCCGCGTCCGCGAAGCTGTTCTGCACCGAGGTCGCGCACCGCGTCATCGACCGCTGCCTGCAGCTGCACGGCGGCTACGGCTACATGAACGAGTACCCGATCGCCCGCCTGTACGCCGACAACCGCGTCAACCGCATCTACGGCGGTACCAGCGAGGTCATGAAGTCGATCATCGCCAAGGCGATGGGTCTGTAAGTACCGTTGAACGAGGTACTCACCGATCTCCTCGATCTGCTCGACCTGGAGCAGATCGAGGAGAACATCTTCCGCGGCACCAGCCGTACCTCCCTGGTGCCGCGCGTGTTCGGCGGACAGGTCGCGGCCCAGGCGCTGGTCGCGGCCGGCCGGACCGTGCCCGGGGACCGCACGGCGCACTCGCTGCACTCGTACTTCCTGCGCACGGGTGACCCGGGCGCGCCCATCATCTACACCGTCGACCGCATCCGCGACGGGCGCTCCTTCACCACCCGCCGGGTGGTCGCCGTCCAGCACGGCCAGCCGATCTTCCACCTTTCGGCTTCGTTCCAGGTGGCCGAGGAGGGGCTCGACCACCAGGTCGCCATGCCCGCGGCCCCGGACCCGGAGACCCTGCCGACCGCCGCCGAGGCGCTGCCGGCCTACCGGGACCTCTTCCGCGACCCGGGGACGGTGGAGCGGCTGCTGGAGGCGCGTGGCGCGGTGGACCTGCGGTACGCGACCACGCCGCCGTGGGGCACGATCGGCGAGCCGGTCGAGCCGCGCTCGCAGGTGTGGTTCCGCACCGCCGGGAAGCTGGAGAGCGACGACGCGCTCCTGCACACCTGCCTGGCCACGTACGTCTCGGACATGACGCTGCTGGACTCGGTGCTGCTCGCGCACGGCCGGGGCGGCTGGGCGGTGGGCGACGTGGTCGGTGCCTCACTGGACCACGCGATGTGGTTCCACCGGCCCTTCCGGGCCGACGAGTGGCTCCTGTACGACCAGGACTCCCCCACCTCCCACGGTGGCCGGGGCCTCGGGCAGGCCCGCATCTGGACCCAGGACGGCCGCCTGGCCGTCACGGTGATCCAGGAGGGCGTGGTCCGCGTCCCGCGCGCCTGAACGGCGCAGCGCCCCGCTCTCGCGCCGGGCGCAGCGCTCCGCCCTCGCGCCGTCCTCAGACCTTCGGGCGGGACTTGAGCTTGGCCCAGACGGCTTCCAGGGCGGCGATGTCGCCGTCGTCCAGGAGGTCGTCGAAGACCTCGGCGAGGACCTCGCGGCGGGTGGCGTCGGCCTCGGCGAAGGCGCGGCGGCCCGCGTCCGTCAGGGCGATGCAGACCGAGCGGGCGTCGGTCGGGGAGGGTATCCGCTCCACGAGGCCGCGGGCCTGGAGCGAGTCGGCGACGCGCGAGACCTGGCTGCGGCTGAGCAGCGTCATCGCGCCGAGGTCGGAGGCGGCGACGGGCTCCTTCTGGGCGCTCAGCCACAGCATCACCTCGAACCACGACAGCGGGAGGTCGTGGCGGCGCGCGAGGGCCTGGTCGACTCGGGCGCTGAGCGTGGACCCCGCCCAGACGAGGCCGTAGAAGGCGTGGTCGCGGGGGGTGAGGTGGCCCAGGGTGAGGTTGCTCTTCGCCATGTGATCAGAGTACCGATTGCGTGCACGCACACACAACGATAATGTGTGTGTGCACGCACAGATGCGCTTTCCTCTTCCCGGAGTCCTCTCATGACCGGCAGCACCAGCACCCCCAAGACCGTCCTCATCACCGGCACCTCCACCGGCATCGGCCTGGCCGCGGCCGTGGCGGCCGCGCAGGCCGGGTGGCACACCGTCGCGACCATGCGGGACACCTCCCGCGCGGCTGACCTGCTCGCCGCCGCCCACGAGGCGGGGGTCGCCGACCGGGTCCAGGTCGAGCGGATGGACGTCACCGACGCCGAGTCGGTCGCCTCCTGCGTCGAGCAGGTCGTCGCCGAGCACGGCCGCCTGGACGCGGTGGTCAACAACGCGGGGGCCGGCTTCGCGGGCACCCTCGAGCAGCAGGACGGCATGACGGCCGTACGCGCCTCGATGGAGGTCAACTACTTCGGCGTGGTCGAGGTGACCCGGGCGGCCCTGCCGCACCTGCGGGCCTCCGGCGGCCGGCTGATCACTGTGACCAGCGTCGGCGGCGTCGTCGGCCAGCCCTTCAACGAGGCGTACTGCGCGGCCAAGTTCGCCGTCGAGGGCTTCATGGAGTCCCTGGCCCCGGTCGCCGCCACCGTCGGGGTGCAGGTGGCCCTGGTCGAACCGGGCGCGGTCGCCAGCGAGTTCGTCGCCAACCAGCAGGACGAGATCGCACGGCTGACGGCCGACGCCGGACCGTACGCGCCCGCGCTCAAGGCCTACATCGAGCGGACGGTCTCCTCGTACGGGACCGCCCAGACCTCCGCGGAGGCCGCCGCCCCGCTGGTCGAACTGCTGGACGTGGAGCGGATGCCGCTGCGGATCCAGACCTCGGACTGGGCCCGCACGTTCGTCGCGACGAAGCTCACCGACCTCGACGGCTCGGCGGTACAGACGCTGACCTCCGCCTGGCTGGCCTAGGCCTGGCCGGCAGGCCTCGGCCTCGGGGCCTACACCAGACCGGGCTGCCCGGACTCGCCGAAACGGTGGACCGAGCGCCGCAGGAGGTCGAGGAACTCGGGGAGACCGTGCGCGATCCGGTCGAACCCGCCTTCGTCGGAGGCACTCCGGGAACGCCAGACGGCACCGTCCGCGCCGACCGCGTACTGGATCCCGCCCCCGTCGGAGCCGATGAGCACGGCGGGGGCGGCTGCGCCCGCCTCGGGCAGATCGATGCGTTCGCCGAGCGCCCGGTCGCCGGAGTGCAGGAAGTAGGCGTTGCCGACATCGCTCATGCTCACGGCGCCGATCTCGCCGTAGTACGCGGCGAGGTCGGCGAAGGCCGGGGACTCCTCGGCCAGCCGCCCGGCAGCGGCCCGGTCGGCCGCCTCCGGCGGGTGGATCGCGTTCTCCCCCGGGCCGTAGCCGTACTTCTCCCGGAAGCCGCAGGTCAGGGCAGAGAGGGCCGCCGAGACCTCCTCGCGCCAGGCGGCGAGGGAGGCGGCCGTGAGCGGGGCGGCGGCGTACGGATCGGGCATGGCCCCATCCTCACATCCCGCCACGCCGCCGGGCCGGGCCCGGGCCGGCCCCCGTCAGGCCTGCCTCAGGCCTCCGTCAGGCCCGCCGCGGAGAGCAGGTAGGCGACCATCGGGTCGTAGAAGCGCGGGTCGCGGACGTGGTCGTCCAGGGGGACCGCCACCTGCAGGGTGCCCTCGGCCTCGGCGAGGAACAGGGCCGGGTCGTTGCAGTCCGCGTAGCCCACTGCGTCCAGGCCGCGCTGCGCCGCGCAGCCCGCCCAGCCGTGGTCGGCGACGACCAGGTCCGGCTGCGGGCGGCCGGCCGCGGCGAGGGCGTCCAGGATCGCCGCCATCGGGGCCGGGGAGTGCGTGTGCCACAGGGTGGCGCCCCGCTCCAGCACCGCGACGTCGGCGAACTGCCATACGGAGGCCTCGTCGGCCGTCAGCCCGGCCGGGATCACCACGATCTCGCAGCCCGCGGCGCGCAGGGCCGCGGCCGTGGCCCGGTGGACGTCGAGCAGGCCGCCCGGGTGGCCGGTGGCCAGCAGCACGCTCTGGCGGTCGAGGGCGGCCTTGTGCAGCCGGGCCGCCATGCGGTCCAGGGCGGCCACGGTGAGTTCCGGGTCGATGGTGTCCTGGCCCTGCCGGTGTTCCGCGTCGTCGACGACCCCGCAGCGCTCCGCCATCACGGCGAGCACGTCCTGCTCGTCGCTCCAGCGGTCGCCCAGCTCCAGGCCGAGCCAGTAGTGCCGGTCGCCGTTGGCGAGCTTGCGGTAGTGGGAGAGGTTGTTCTCGCGCGGGGTGGCGACCTGTCCCGCGATCCGGGTGCGCACCAGGTGGTCGATGAGCTCGGCGCGGCTGGGTACGGGCGTCTCTATCGGCTTCGGCATGCGGCCCATTCTGCCGTCGCGTTGCCGGAGGCGGCGGTTCCATCCCAGCCGCCGGACACGTGGCGTCACGGGGACAGCGCCCCGAACGCGCCGTGGGCGAGCCGCCGCAGCAGCGATTCCGTCGCCTCGCGTCCGAGGGCGCCCAGGTGCGGGGTGGAGTTCAGCAGTCCGAAGACGGCGTGGACGGCCACCCGGACCTCCGCCTCGCCGACCTCGGGGTGCAGTTCCCGCACGACTGCCACCCACAGCTCGACGTACTGCCGCTGCAGCTGCCGTACGAGCTTGCGGTCGGCCTCCCGCAGCCGGTCCAGCTCCCGGTCGTGCAGGGTGATCAGCGCGCGGTCGTCCAGGGCGAAGTCGATGTGTCCGTCGATCAGGGAGGCCAGGACGGCCGAGGCGTCGCCCGCGGCCTCCTCCACCCGGCGGCGCCCGCCGGTCAGCAGCCGCTCGCTGATCCCGACGAGCAGCTCGGCGAGCATGGCGTCCTTGCCCGCGAAGTGCCGGTACAGGCCGGGGCCGCTGATCCCCACCGCGGCGCCTATCTCGTCGACGCCGACGCCGTGGAAACCGCGCTCGGCGAAGAGGCGCGCGGCTTCACTGAGGATCTGCTCACGACGGGTCGGGGCGGCCGCTGAAGTGCTCATGGGAATCCATTCTAGACAGGGCCGTTAGCGGTCGTTAACCTAAGCGCCATAGACGTTAACGCTCATTAACCGCGTGGACCGAGCAAGGGAGCTCGACCGATGCAGCAGGCACCCGTGCTTCACAGCGCCGCGGACCCGGCGTCCGAAGCCTGGCGCACCAACGAGGCCGCCCACCGCGAGCTCGCCGAGGGCCTGCGCGCCCGCATGGAGGCGGCCCGCCTCGGCGGCGGCGAGAAGGCCCGCGCCCGGCACACGGCGCGCGGGAAGCTGCTGCCCCGGGACCGGGTCGACACCCTCCTCGACCCCGGATCGCCCTTCCTCGAGCTGGCCCCGCTGGCCGCCGAGGGCATGTACGGGGGCGCGGCCCCGGCGGCCGGGGTCATCGCCGGCATCGGCCGGGTCAGCGGCCGCGAGTGCGTGATCGTCGCGAACGACGCCACCGTCAAGGGCGGCACGTACTACCCGATGACCGTCAAGAAGCACCTGCGCGCCCAGGAAGTGGCGCTGGAGAACCGTCTCCCCTGCCTCTACCTGGTCGACTCCGGCGGCGCCTTCCTGCCGATGCAGGACGAGGTCTTCCCCGACCGCGAGCACTTCGGCCGCATCTTCTACAACCAGGCCCGCATGTCCGGCGCCGGCATCCCGCAGATCGCGGCCGTCCTCGGCTCCTGCACCGCCGGCGGCGCGTACGTGCCCGCCATGAGCGACGAGGCGGTCATCGTCCGCAACCAGGGCACGATCTTCCTCGGCGGCCCGCCGCTGGTGAAGGCCGCCACCGGCGAGGTCGTCACGGCCGAGGAGCTCGGCGGCGGCGAGGTGCACAGCCGCGTCTCCGGCGTGACCGACCACCTCGCGGAGGACGACGCGCACGCGCTGCGGATCGTACGGAACATCGTGGCCACCCTGCCCGAGCGCGGCCCCCTGCCCTGGGCAGTCGAGGCGGCCGAGGAGCCCAAGGTGGACCCGTACGGCCTGTACGGCGCCGTCCCGGTGGACTCCCGCACCCCCTACGACGCCCGCGAGATCATCGCCCGGATCGTCGACGGCTCCCGCTTCCAGGAGTTCAAGTCCGAGTTCGGCACCACGCTGGTCACCGGCTTCGCCCGGATCCACGGCCACCCGGTCGGCATCGTCGCCAACAACGGCATCCTGTTCGCCGAATCCGCCCAGAAGGGCGCCCACTTCATCGAGCTGTGCGACCAGCGCGGGATCCCGCTGCTGTTCCTGCAGAACATCTCCGGCTTCATGGTGGGCCGCGACTACGAGGCCGGCGGCATCGCCAAGCACGGCGCGAAGATGGTCACCGCCGTGGCCTGCACCCGCGTCCCGAAGCTGACGGTGGTCGTCGGCGGCTCGTACGGCGCGGGCAACTACTCGATGTGCGGCCGGGCGTACTCGCCGCGCTTCCTGTGGATGTGGCCCAACGCCAAGATCTCCGTGATGGGCGGCGAGCAGGCGGCGTCCGTCCTCGCCACCGTCAAGCGCGACCAGATCGAGGCCGCCGGCCAGGAATGGCCCCTGGAGGACGAGGAGGCCTTCAAGGCCCCGGTCCGCGCCCAGTACGAGGAACAGGGCAACGCCTACTACGCCACCGCGCGGCTGTGGGACGACGGGGTCATCGACCCCCTGGAGACCCGGCAGGTGCTGGGTCTGGCCCTGACCGCCTGCGCCAACGCCCCGCTGGGCGAGCCGGGCTTCGGCATCTTCCGTATGTGACCTGCGACCTGTGACGTGAGGACCCCCCAGATGTTCAGCACTGTCCTTGTGGCCAACCGGGGCGAGATCGCGGTCCGGGTCATCCGCACCCTGCGGGAGCTCGGAATCCGGTCCGTGGCCGTCTTCAGCGACGCCGACGCGGACGCCCGGCACGTACGGGAGGCCGACACGGCCGTCCGCATCGGCCCGGCTGCGGCCGCCGACAGCTACCTGTCCGTGGAGCGGCTGCTCGACGCGGCCCGCCGCACCGGCGCCGAGGCCGTCCACCCCGGCTACGGCTTCCTCGCCGAGAACGCCGCCTTCGCCGAGGCCTGCGCCGAGGCCGGGCTCGCCTTCATCGGCCCGCCCGCACGGGCGATCTCCCTGATGGGCGACAAGATCCGGGCCAAGGAGACCGTGAAGGCCGCGGGCGTGCCCGTGGTGCCCGGCTCCTCCGGCAGCGGGCTGTCCGACGCCGAGCTGGTCGAGGCCGCCGAGAAGATCGGCATGCCGGTGCTGCTGAAGCCCTCCGCGGGCGGCGGCGGCAAGGGCATGCGGCTGGTCCGCGACGCGGCCGTGCTGGCCGAGGAGATCGCGGCGGCCCGGCGCGAGGCGCGGTCCTCCTTCGGCGACGACACCCTGCTGGTGGAGCGCTGGGTGGACCGGCCGCGGCACATCGAGATCCAGGTGATGGCCGACGCCCACGGCAACGTGGTGCACCTGGGCGAGCGCGAGTGCTCCCTGCAGCGGCGCCACCAGAAGGTCATCGAGGAGGCGCCCTCGGTCCTGCTGACGCCCGAGATCCGGGCCGCGATGGGCGCGGCGGCGGTGGAGGCGGCGCGGGCCTGCGGGTACGTCGGCGCGGGCACCGTGGAGTTCATCGTCCCGGGCGGGGACCCGTCCTCGTACTACTTCATGGAGATGAACACCCGCCTGCAGGTGGAGCACCCGGTGACCGAGCTCGTCACGGGGCTCGACCTGGTGGAGCTGCAGCTGCGGGTCGCGGCGGGCGGCGAGCTCGGGCTCGCGCAGTCCGACGTGGTGCTGACCGGGCACGCGATCGAGGCCCGCATCTGCGCGGAGGACCCGGCGCGCGGGTTCCTGCCGTCGGGCGGCCGGGTCCTCGCCCTCTCCGAGCCGTCCTCGGGCAGCGTCCGTACGGACTCCGGGCTGGTGGCCGGGGTGGACGTGGGCTCGACGTACGACCCGATGCTGTCGAAGGTGATCGCGTACGGTCCGGACCGGGCCGCGGCCCTGCGGGTGCTGCGCGGGGCGCTGGCCGACACCGTGATCCTCGGTGTCCAGACGAACGCCGGGTTCCTGCGGAGGCTGCTGGCCCACCCGGACGTGGTCTCCGGGGAGCTGGACACGGGGCTGGTCGAGCGCGACCTGCCGTCCCTCCTGCCGGAGGGGGTCCCGGCGGAGGTGTACGCAGCGGCTGCGCTGCTGGAGGCGTCTCTCCCCCACCCCGCCCCTTCCCGAAACCGGGCTCTGCCCGGACCCGCACCCCAAACTCCGGCCGGGCCGGAGGGCGCCTGGACCGACCCCTTCTCCGCGGGTGACGGCTGGCGCCTCGGCGGCACCCCGGCCTGGACGGTCCACCACTTCCGCCTCCCTGGCCAGGAACCCGTCCAGGTCCGCACCCGCCGGCGAGGCGCGGAACAGGAACTCCTCTTCGACGCCGCACCCGACAGCGGCGGCGGGGCACATCAAGCCCCGCCGGCGATTGAGGCGCGGGGTCTGGGGCAGAGCCCCGGCGCACCGGCCCGCGGGCGGGTCGTCAGCCTCGGCGGCGACCGGCTCACCTTCGAGCTGGACGGCGTCACGCACCGGTTCGCCCACGCCGCCTCCCCGGAGGGAACCTGGCTGGGCCGCGACGGCGACAGCTGGCACGTGCAGCGGCACGACCCCGTCGCCGCAGCGCTCGGCGGCCGGGGCCACGCAGGGGCCGACACCCTCGCCGCCCCGATGCCCGGCACCGTCACCGTCGTCAAGGTCGCCGTCGGCGACAAGGTGGCCGCGGGCCAGAGCCTGCTCGTCGTCGAGGCGATGAAGATGGAGCACGTCATCTCCGCCCCGCACGCCGGCACCGTCACCGAGCTGGACGTCTCCCCGGGCACCACCGTCGCCATGGACCAGGTCCTGGCCGTGGTCGCCCCCGAGGCCGAAGAGGAGGAGGGCGCATGAACGGGCTGCCCATGGCCGTCCCGGAGGCGGGGCTGCCCGCGCGGGTGCGGATCCACGAGGTCGGCGCCCGCGACGGGCTGCAGAACGAGAAGTCGGCCGTGCCGACGGCGGTCAAGGCCGAGTTCATCCACCGGCTGGCCGCCGCCGGGCTGGGCACCGTCGAGGCGACCAGCTTCGTGCACCCCAAGTGGGTGCCCCAGCTCGCGGACGCCGAGGAGCTGTTCCCGCAGCTCGGCGACCTGGCCGCGGCCGGGGTGCAGCTGCCGGTGCTGGTGCCGAACGAGCGCGGGCTCGACCGGGCGCTGGCCCTCGGTGCCGACCGCATCGCCGTCTTCGGATCGGCCACCGAGACCTTCGCCTCCCGCAACCTCAACCGGACCGTCGCCGAGTCCCTCGCGATGTTCGAGCCGGTCGTGGCCCGGGCGAAGGAGGGCGGGGCGCACGTGCGCGGCTACCTGTCCATGTGCTTCGGCGACCCGTGGGAGGGGGCGGTCCCCGTCCACCAGGTCGTCCGCACCGCCAAGGCCCTGCTCGACCTCGGCTGCGACGAGCTCAGCCTCGGCGACACGATCGGCGTCGCCACGCCCGGCCACGTCCGGGCGCTGCTCGGCGAGCTGAACGAGGCCGGCGTGCCCACCGACCGGATCGGCGTGCACTTCCACGACACCTACGGGCAGGCCCTGGCGAACACCCTCGCCGCCCTCCAGCACGGCGTGACCACGGTCGACGCCTCCGCCGGCGGCCTCGGCGGCTGCCCGTACGCGAAGAGCGCCACCGGCAACCTCGCCACCGAAGACCTGGTGTGGATGCTCGACGGCCTCGGCATCGAGACCGGGGTCGATCTGGCCGCCCTCACCGCCACGAGCGTGTGGATGGCCGAGCAGCTGGGACGCCCCAGCCCCTCCCGTACCGTCCGCGCCCTCTCCCACAAGGAGTAATGAAGACATGTCCCTCGACCACCGGCTCACCCCCGAGCACGAGGAACTCCGCCGTACCGTCGAGGCGTTCGCGCACGACGTGGTCGCGCCGAAGATCGGCGACTTCTACGAGCGGCACGAGTTCCCGTACGAGATCGTCCGCGAGATGGGCCGTATGGGCCTGTTCGGGCTGCCGTTCCCCGAGGAGTACGGCGGCATGGGCGGCGACTACCTCGCCCTCGGCATCGCCCTGGAGGAGCTGGCCCGCGTCGACTCCTCGGTCGCGATCACCCTGGAGGCGGGCGTCTCCCTGGGCGCCATGCCCCTGTACCTGTTCGGCAGCGAGGAGCAGAAGCAGCAGTGGCTGCCGAAGCTCTGCTCGGGCGAGGTGCTGGGCGCCTTCGGCCTGACCGAGCCCGGCGCCGGCTCGGACGCGGGCGGCACCCGCACGACCGCCGTCAAGGACGGCGACTCGTGGGTCATCAACGGCTCGAAGTGCTTCATCACCAACTCCGGCACGGACATCACCGGCCTGGTCACCGTCACCGCCGTCACCGGCCGCAAGGCGGACGGCCGCCCGGAGATCTCCTCGATCATCGTGCCGTCCGGCACCCCCGGTTTCACGGTGGCCGCCCCCTACTCGAAGGTCGGCTGGAACGCCTCCGACACCCGCGAGCTGTCCTTCGACGACGTCCGCGTGCCGCTGGCCAACCTGGTCGGCGAGGAGGGCCGCGGCTACGCGCAGTTCCTGCGGATCCTGGACGAGGGCCGTATCGCCATCTCGGCGCTGGCGACCGGTCTGGCGCAGGGCTGCGTCGACGAGTCGGTGAAGTACGCCAAGGAGCGGCAGGCCTTCGGCCGTCCCATCGGCGAGAACCAGGCGATCCAGTTCAAGCTGGCCGACATGGAGATGCGCGCCCACATGGCCCGCGTCGCCTGGCGTGACGCCGCCTCCCGCCTGGTACACGGCGAGCCGTTCAAGAAGGAGGCGGCGATCGCGAAGCTGTACTCCTCCACGGTCGCGGTGGACAACGCGCGCGACGCCACGCAGATCCACGGCGGCTACGGGTTCATGAACGAGTACCCGGTCGCCCGCATGTGGCGCGACTCCAAGATCCTCGAGATCGGTGAGGGCACGAGCGAGGTGCAGCGCATGCTGATCGCCCGCGAGCTGGGTTTCGCCGGCTGAGGTGAGGGAACCGCCGATGTCCGGCGCGGGCCACGGACCCGCGCCGGACATCGGCATGTCCGCGTTCGGGAGCAGTCCCGTCGGCAGTCCCGTCGGCAGCCGCAGCGGTCGATCCGGGCCTTGCACCACCGACCTAGATCCGCTTAGGTTAGGCTTACCTTCTCACCCGGCGGCTTTGTCGTGGCCCCGGCATGCACGAAAGCGGACACCGACATGCCCAAGTCCCGTACCCTCCCCCTCTCCCGGCGCGGCCTCATCGCCGCCGGCGGCGCACTCGGCCTCGTCGCGGCGCTCACCGCGTGCGGCGGCTCGGCCAAGGACGGGGCGGGCGACAAGGACGGCGGCGCCGCGGCCTCGGGCGCCTGGACCTTCAAGGACGACCTGGGCAAGGAGATCAGCCTCAAGGCCAAGCCGAAGAACGTCGTCGCCTACACCGGCACCGCCGCCGCGCTCTACGACTACGGCGTCCAGGTCAAGGGCGTCTTCGGCCCGACCAAGACCGCCGACGGCAAGCCCGACGTGACGGCCGGTTCGATGGACATCTCCAAGGTCGAGATCCTCGGCAACGTCTACGACGAGTTCAACATCGAGAAGTACGCCTCCCTGGCGCCCGAGCTGCTCGTCACCAACACCTGGGACGGCACGTACTGGTACGTCCCCGAGGCCTCCAAGGACAAGATCCTGAAGCTGGCCCCGGCCGCCGCGGTCGGCGTCGGCGGCGACGTCTCCATGGACAAGGCCCTGGCGCGCACGGCCGATCTGGCCAAGGCCCTGGGCGCCGACCTGAACACCAAGAAGGCCACCGACGCCAAGGCCCGCTTCGAGGCCGCCGCCGCCAAGGTCCGCGAGGCCACCAAGGCCAACCCGGGCATCAAGGTCCTGGTCGGCTCCGGCTCGGACGCGAGCTTCTACGTCTCCACGCCCAAGACCTCGGCCGACCTGAAGTACTTCGAGTCCCTCGGCGTCGAGTTCGTCGCCCCGGAGAAGGACAAGCTCGACCAGGGCGGCTTCTTCGAGACCCTCAGCTGGGAGCAGGCCGGCAAGTACAAGGCCGACCTGGTCCTCCTCGACAACCGCACCGGCACGCTCCAGCCCGACGCCCTGAAGGCCAAGCCGACCTGGAACGAGCTCCCCGCGGTCAAGGCCGGCCAGGTCGCCCCGCGCGTGACCGAGCCGATCTACTCGTACGACAAGTGCGCCCAGGTCCTGGAGGACCTCGCCAAGGCGATCCAGAACGCCAAGAAGCTCGGCTGACCCGCGCCGACCGGCACCTGAACGCCGGGCCGGGCCGGCGGCCACCGCCCCGCCCCGGCCCGGCGTTCGCATGTCCCGACCGCCGCCCGGCCGCCCGCGCCCGGCGCCCACTCGCACCCCAGGGGGACCCTCCGCATGACCGCCACCGCGCCCGACGCCGAGTCCGCCGATGCCGCTGAGGCCACCGAGGCCGCGGCCCACTTCCGCTTCTTCGCGCCGGAGGTGGTCCGCACCCGCCGGCTCGGCCACTCGTTCCTGCGGGTCACCTTCGGCGGTGCGGGCCTCGCGGGCTTCCGCTCGGGGGGCTGGGACCAGAGCCTGTCGCTCTTCCTGCCGCCCGCCCACCGGGAGCACACGGCCCTGCCGTCCACGGACGAGGCCACCTGGTTCGGGGCGTGGCGGGGCATGCCGGACGACGAGCGGCCGGTGATGCGCTCGTACACCGTGCGCGAGCAGCGCACGGCACCCGACGGTGCGGTCGAGGTGGACATCGACTTCGTCCTGCACGGGGATTCCTCGCCGGCCTCCGCCTGGGCGGGGAGGGCGGTGACGGGCCGCCGGATCCTGGCCATCGGGCCGACCGTCGCGGAGAACAAGTCCGTACGCTTCCAGCCGCCGGCCGGCAGCACCGACGCGCTGGTGATGTACGCCGACGAGACCGCGCTGCCCGCGGCCGCGGCGATCCTGGAGCGGCTCGCCGCCGGCACGCCGGTGAAGGCCTTCTTCGAGGTCCCGCACGAGCGCGACCGGCTCGAACTCGCCACCTCCGCCGCTGCCGACATCACCTGGATCGTGCGCACGGACGGGCCGGGCCGGGCCGAGCGCGTGGTGGAGGCGGTGCGGGCCGCCGAACTGCCGACGGGGCAGGCCCCGTACGCCTGGCTGGCCGGCGAGGCGGGCACGGTCCGCGCCGTCCGGCGCCACCTGGTGCAGGAACGTTCCCTCGACCGGCGCGCGGTGCGTTTCACCGGCTACTGGCGCCTGGGCGCGAGCGAGGAGCAGCTGCTCGCCGAGGCGTACGCGGGACAGGCGCCCAGCGAGGAGCCGTCGGCGGAGCTGTAAGACGGCTCTGCAGGCTCCGGCTCTGCAGGACGCCAGCTCTGCAGGACTCCGGCTCTGCAGAACTCCAGTGCGGCACAAGCGTTTTCGCACCCGCCCCACGAGCAACTTCAAGAATCCTGCGATGGGCCCCGGCTTTCCCGGCCGGGGCCCATCGCCATTTGGATCACAAGTAAGGTTAGGCTAACCTAAGCCACATCTTCCCCGCCCCCCTCTCCCCGCCCGGAGGAACGTTGATGCGCTCGCATCTGCTGAATGAGACGACCGCGGAGCACTACCGGCGTTCCGTCACGGAGGGCGTGGAGCGCGTCGCCGCCAAACTGGCTTCCACCGAGCGCCCGCACACCGGGATATCCCTCGACGAACTCGCCCCGGTCATCGAGGGCATCGACCTGGACCGGCCGCTGGAGGACCCGGCCGCCGTCCTCGACGAGCTGGAGGAGGTCTACCTGCGCGACGCGGTGTACTTCCACCACCCGCGCTACCTGGGCCACCTCAACTGCCCGGTCGTCATCCCCGCCGTACTCGGCGAGGCCGTCCTCTCGGCCGTCAACTCCTCCCTGGACACGTGGGACCAGTCCATCGGCGGCACGCTCATCGAGCGCCGCCTGATCGACTGGACCGCGCAGCGCATCGGCCTCGGCCCGGCCGCGGACGGCGTCTTCACCTCCGGCGGCAGCCAGTCCAACTTCCACGCCCTGCTCCTGGCGCGCGACGAGGCCTGCCGGAAGGTCATGCAGGGCAGCGGGCGCGCCCTGACCAAGGCCGAGGTCCTGCCGCGCCTGCGCATCTTCGCCTCCGAGGCCGGCCACTTCAGCGTCAAGAAGTCGGCCGCCATGCTCGGGCTGGGCTACGAGGCCGTCATCGCGGTCCCCGTCGACCGCAACCGCCGCATGGACACCTCCGTCCTCGCCCTGGAGCTGGAGGAGTGCGCCGCGGAGGGCCTCGTGCCGATGGCCGTCGTCGCCACCGCCGGCACCACCGACTTCGGGTCCATCGACCCGCTCCCGGAGATCTCCCGCCTGGCCGCCGAGCACGGCACGTGGATGCACGTGGACGCCGCCTACGGCTGCGGACTGCTGGTCTCCCCCACCCGCCGGCACCTCCTCGACGGCATCGAGGCGGCCGACTCGGTCACGGTCGACTACCACAAGTCCTTCTTCCAGCCCGTGAGCTCCAGCGCAGTGCTGGTCCGCGACCGCGACACCCTCCGGCACGCCACGTACCACGCGGACTACCTCAATCCGCGCCGGATGGCCGAGGAGCGGATCCCCAACCAGGTCGACAAGTCCATCCAGACCACGCGCCGCTTCGACGCCCTCAAGCTCTGGATGACGCTGCGCACCATGGGCGCCGACGGGATCGGCTCGCTCTTCGACGAGGTCGTCGACCTCGCCGCCGCAGGCTGGGAGCTCATCGACGCCGACCCCCGCTTCGAGGTCGTCGTCCGCCCGCAGATCTCCACCCTGGTCTTCCGCTACGTGCCCCGCCCGGATGCCGGCGAAGTGCGCGCCGACCTGGTCGACGAGGCCAACCTGCACGCCCGCAAGGCGCTGTTCGCCTCCGGCGAGGCCGTCGTCGCAGGCACCAAGGTCGACGGGGACCAGTACCTGAAGTTCACCCTCCTCAACCCGCAGACCACCACGGCCGACATCGCGGCCGTGCTCGACCTCCTCGCGTCCCACGCCGAGCAGTACCTGGGAGAATCCCTTGCAGTCGTCTCGTGAGCCTCGTGACCCCCGCCGGACCCGTGATTTCATCGGTATCGGCCTCGGTCCCTTCAACCTGGGACTCGCCTGCCTGACCGCACCGATCGACGAGCTCGACGGCCTCTTCATCGAGTCGAAGCCGCACTTCGAGTGGCACGCCGGGATGTTCCTGGACGGCGCCCACCTGCAGACGCCGTTCATGTCGGACCTGGTCACCCTGGCCGACCCCACCTCGCCCTTCTCCTTCCTGAACTACCTGAAGGACCAGGACCGGCTGTACTCCTTCTACATCCGGGAGAACTTCTACCCGCTGCGGACCGAGTACAACGACTACTGCCGCTGGGCCGCCGACCGGCTCGACAACGTCCTGTACTCCACCTCCGTCACCGAGGTCGTGTACGACGCGGGCGCGGAGCTGTACGAGGTCCGCACGGACGGCGGAGAAACGTTCCGCTGCCGCCGCCTGGTGCTGGGCACCGGCACCTCGCCGCACATTCCGGACGCCTGCGCTCCCCTGGCCGGGGACTTCATCCACAACTCCGCCTACATGGCGCACAAGGCGGAGCTCCAGAAGAAGCAGTCGATCACCCTGGTCGGCTCCGGCCAGAGCGCCGCGGAGATCTACTACGACCTCCTCACGGAGATCGACACGTACGGCTACCGGCTCAACTGGGTGACCCGCTCGCCGCGCTTCTTCCCGCTCGAGTACACCAAGCTCACCCTGGAGATGACCTCCCCGGAGTACGTGGACTACTTCCACGCCCTCCCGGAGGACACCCGGTACCGCCTGGAGACGCAGCAGAAGAACCTGTACAAGGGCATCGACGGCGACCTGATCAACGCGATCTTCGACCTGCTCTACCAGAAGCGGGTCTCCATGCCCGGCCCCGTCCCCACCACTCTGCTCACCAACACCGCCCTGCACAGCGCCGCGTACGACACCACCACCGGCACGTACACGCTGGGGCTGCGCCAGGAGGAGCAGGAGCGCGACTTCGCCCTCGCCTCCGAGGGCCTGGTGCTGGCCACCGGCTACAAGTACGCGACCCCGGAATTCCTGAACCCGATCAGGGACCGGCTGAACTTCGACGGCCGCGGCCGCCTGGACGCCGGCCGCAACTACGCGGTCGACGTGACCGGCCGCGGGGTCTACCTCCAGAACGGCACGACCCACAACCACTCCCTCACCTCGCCCGACCTGGGCATGGCGGCGTACCGCAACGCGTACATCGTCGGGGAGCTGCTCGGCCGGGAGTACTACAAGGTCGAGAAGTCCATCGCGTTCCAGCAGTTCTCCGCCCCGGAAGGCACCCTGTAATGAGCACCACCGACACCCTCTACGCGCGCGAGGACGCCGTCCTCGGCGGCTTCGCGGTCCGCCCGATGGACCCGCTCGCCGATGCGGAGCTGCTGCACGCCTGGGTGACCCACCCCAAGGCGGCGTTCTGGATGATGCAGGACGCCTCTCTGCCCGACGTCGAGCGCGAGTACATGCGCATCGCGGCTGCCGAGCACCACGACGCGTTCATCGGCCTGCACGAGGGCCGGCCGGCCTTCCTGATGGAGCGCTACGACCCGAGCCGGCTGGAGCTCGTCGGCCTGTACGACGCCGAGCCCGGCGACGTCGGCATGCACTTCCTCGTCGCGCCCGGCGACACGCCGCTGCACGGCTTCACCCGCGCCGTCATCACCACGGTGATGGCCGCCCTGTTCGCCGACCCGGCGACCCGGCGCGTCGTGGTCGAGCCCGACGTGGCCAACACGGCGGTCCACGCCCTGAACGAGGCCGTCGGCTTCACTGTGCACGGCCCAGTGCAGAAGCCGGAGAAGCAGGCCCTGCTCAGCTTCTGCACCCGCGAGCAGTTCGAGGCGGCCACCGGCCTGGCCACGGGAGCGTCGATATGAGCCTCGCCGACGCGATCTCCCACCTCTCCCCCGAGCTGTGGGCCCGCGCGAACCGCGCGCTGGTCCGCAAGGCGCTGGCGGAGTTCTCCCACGAGCGCCTGCTCACCCCGGCACCGGTCGGCGACGGGTCCCCGCACGGCTCCTCGTACGCGGTGACCAGCGACGACGGCACGGTGGAGTACCGCTTCACGGCCGTCCGCCACGCCCTGGACCACTGGGTCGTCGACGAGGCCTCGATCAGCCGCGTCCTCGTCCGCGACGGCGCCGAGCTGCCGCTGGACGCCCTCGACTTCCACATCGAGATGCGCGAGGCCCTCGGCCTGAGCGCCGAGGTGCTGCCGGTCTACCTGGAGGAGATCTCCTCCACCCTGGCCGGCTCGGGCTTCAAGTACACGAAGCCCCAGGTCCCTTCCGCGGTCCTCGCGAAGTCCTCCTTCCAGGACATCGAGACGGGCATGACCGAGGGCCACCCCTGCTTCGTCGCCAACAACGGCCGCCTGGGCTTCGGCGTCCACGAGTACCTGTCGTACGCGCCGGAGGCGGCGAGCCCGGTGCACCTGGTGTGGGTGGCGGCCCGCAAGGACGTGTCCACCTTCACGGCGGGCGCCGGCCTGGAGCACGACGCCTTCATGCGCGCCGAGCTGGGGGCGCAGACCATCGCCGCCTTCGAGGCGAAGATGGCCTCGCTCGGCCTGGACCTCGCGGACTACCACCTGCTGCCGGTCCACCCCTGGCAGTGGTGGAACAAGACCACGGTCACCTTCGCGGCCGAAATCGCCAACCGCCGGCTGGTGCTGCTCGGCGAGGGCGCGGACGCGTACCTGGCGCAGCAGTCGATCCGCACCTTCTTCAACACCACCGCCCCGGAGAAGCACTACGTCAAGACTGCGATCTCGGTCCTGAACATGGGCTTCATGCGGGGCCTGTCCGCGGCGTACATGGAGGCCACCCCGGCGATCAACGACTGGCTGCACCGCCTGATCGAGAACGACGAGGTCCTGCAGTCGGTGGACTTCTCGATCATCCGGGAGCGGGCGGCGATCGGCTACCACCACCGCCAGTACGAGCGCGCCACGGACCGCTACTCGCCGTACCGCAAGATGCTGGCCGCACTGTGGCGCGAGTCGCCGGTGCCGTCGCTCAAGGGCGAGGAGCGCCTGGCCACGATGGCCTCGCTGCTCCACGTGGACGGCGAGGGCCGCTCCTTCGTCGGCGCGCTGATCGAGGAGTCGGGCCTGACGCCGGCGGAGTGGCTGCGGCACTACCTCCGGGCGTACCTGGTTCCCCTCCTGCACTGCTTCTACCAGTACGACCTCGCGTACATGCCGCACGGCGAGAACACGATCCTCGTCATCGAGGGCGGCGTGGTGAAGCGGGCGATCTTCAAGGACATCGCCGAGGAGATCGTGGTGATGGACCCGGACGCGGTCCTCCCGCCGGCGGTCGAGCGGATCCGGGCGGACATCCCGGAGGACATGAAGCTGCTGTCGATCTTCACGGACGTCTTCGACTGCTTCTTCCGCTTCCTCGGCTCGATCCTCGCCACCGAGGGCATCTGCGAGGAGGACACCTTCTGGCAGGCCGTGGCCGACTGCGCCCACGACTACCAGGACTCGATCCCGGCCCTCGCGGACCGCTTCGCCCGCTACGACCTCTTCGCGGACGAGTTCCAGCTGTCCTGCCTGAACCGGCTCCAGCTGCGCAACAACAAGCAGATGGTCGACCTCGCCGACCCGTCGGCAGCCCTCCAGCTGATCGGCACCCTCAAGAACCCCGTCGCGCCCTTCGCGCGGCGGTAGGCGGAGAGGGGCGGGCCGGCCGCGCGATACGGTCCCTCGCGCACCCGGCCCACCCCCACGCCGTCAGGCCTCCGCTTGCAGCGCGCGCTGGAAGTCGGTGACGATCCGCCGGTACCCGGTGTGCCGTGTCTCCCGTGCATGTCTCAGGGCCCACACGGCGGGCCCCTCACCGTCATCGGCCGGGCCGGAGCCGTGGTGGCAGGAGGTGCACTCCACTTCGTGGATCGCCCCGCTGCCGCTCCGGTCCACGGTGAGCAGCCAGTCCGAGGGGCTCACCACCCTCACGGCGCAGCCCCCTTCACACCCAGCTCGGCCCACACGCGTTTTCCGGGCCCGACCCGCTCCCCGACCGCCCACCGGTCGGCGAGCGCCGCCACCAGGTACAGGCCGCGGCCGCCATCGCCCTCCTCGTCGGGCACCCGCACGACGGGCCGCTCATGGCACGCATCGTGCACCTCGACCCGCACCCCGTTCGCGAGCCGCACAAACCGGGTCTCGATCTCCCGGTCGCGGGGCGCGACGGCATGCCGGACGGCGTTGGTGACGAGCTCGGAGGCGACGAGCAGTGCGTCCCCCTCCAGCTCGGTGAGCCCCCAGTCGGCCAGCGCCTTCCGCAGTGCGGCCCGCGCCGCCGGCACACACCGCGCCTCCCGCCGCCACCGCCGCACCACTTCTTCTTCCGGCTCACTCACCGGGCCACCGCCCGTCCGTGAATGACCCGGGGTCCCAAGTCCACCCCGTACGTGGCGAGCACGAGCACCTGCCGACGCCACCACTGCCGTAGCGGTGGCACCAGCCCCATAAAATGCAGCACGTTGACGCTCCTCGTAAGCGTTGACCACGCCCCCGGGCTGTTCGCGCAGTCGCGGGGGCCCTTGCATGCCGAGATCACGCACAGCGATGGCTCGCGTACGTCTTGCCATCCACCTTGGCGTCCGGCTTGGCAAGTGGCAAGCAGATCGCCCTCATTGGCAAAATTGCCAGTCGCGGATCAATCGTGTGGGTGACGTCGTGCGAGCATGTAGCCCTGCTGGTGTGAACAGAGGAGACTGGTCCCAGCATGGGAGAGGGGCAGCCGTGACAGCACCAACCGTGCGGCGTCGGCGACTTGGCTCCGAGCTGCGCCGACTGCGCGAGGGCGCCAAGCTCACCCTTGAGGAAGTCGAGGCGCGTTCAGGGTTGAGCGCCTCCAAGGTGTCCCGCATCGAGAGCGCCACACGGGGCGCCAAACCCGCCGATGTTGAGCAGCTGATGTCGACCTACGATCTCGACGACCCGGACGTCCGGTCGTTCCTGCTCACTCTGGCCAAGGACGGCAGCAAACGCGGTTGGTGGCAGAGCTACAACCTCAGTCCCCTGTACGCCGACCTGATCAGCCTGGAACACGACGCTTCGACGTTCAACACGTTCGAACCCATGCTGATCCCCGGGCTCTTGCAGACCGCCGGCTACGCGCGGGCCGTCATCACCGCGCTGAGCATGACCGCGACACCAGCAGAGGTGGCGCCTCTGGTCGAGGTACGGATGGCTCGGCAGTCCGTACTCACGCGCCCTCGACCCCTGAAGCTCCGGGCGATCATCCACGAAGCCGCGCTCACGACGCGCGCCCCCGGCCTTGGTGTCATGCGGGACCAGCTCCAGAGGCTCCTGGACGTCGCGGAGTACCCGCACGTGACAATTCAAGTGCTCCCCACCGATGCTGAGTTGCATCCTGGAGCTGCCGGAGGCTTCACCGTCCTCGGGTTCGGTCAGCCCGGGCTCGACGTGGTGCATGTGGAGCAGCTCGACCGGAGTCTCTACATCGAGGAACCGCAGGAAGTGTCCCGGTACGCCGAGGCCTTCGAAAGGGTGACTGCGTCGGCCTTGCCGTTCGATCAGTCCCTGTCTCTCATCGCCGCCAAGAAGGACGTCCAACCGTGAGCACGCAGACACCCACGTCATCGAGCGCGTCGCTCCGCTGGCGCAAGAGCAGCCACAGCGGGGCCAACAGCAACTGCGTCGAGGTGGCGGAGACCGCCGACGGCGGGCGGGCCGTGCGGGACAGCAAAAACACCGCGCGGGCCGGCTTCGCCTGCTCCGCGTCCGCCTGGGCCGCGTTCCTCCACGGCGTCGCGGACCACGGGCGCGACTAAGAACACCCGGCCAGAACGGGACTACTCCTCGCCCAGCAGGACGGCTTCGTCACCGGGCAGGACGGGGATGCCGGAAAGCCAGTCGGCGAGCTCCTGCCGGCGGAGGCTGCCCCAGTCGCGGATCTCCGTCCACTGGGTGAGCTCTCCGTAGGTGACGCACGTGGCCGGCGGGCCGGTCAGCCTCCCTTGTGGGTGAGGGAAGCAACGTCGGTGTCGAGGACGATGGGCTGCATCGCGGCGGCTCAGGCGACGTCGCGTCGGCGCTCGGCGTGGATGAAGGCGAGGAACTCGTCGAGTTCCTCCTCGGACTCGAACGTGTCCGCCTTCAGGTCGTCGGGCGATGCAATCGGCTGCGTGTTCTTCGCGGCCAGCAGCTCCTCGACCGAGAGCCTCGGCCGCGTCGGCGGTTGGACGGGATGCCTGGATTCCGCTGCGCCCATGGTGACACCTCCGCGCCCACGCCGGTCTCTGCGTACTACGGGCCATCGTAGGGCCGCCCATGTGCCGGGAAGCCGGCTACGTCCAGGGGACGTCCGGGGCGCGGTAGTAGCCGATGCCCTGGGCCTCCAGGCGGGGGGCCTGGGCGGCCAGGCGCGGGGCGTACGCGGCCCAGTCGTGCGGGGCCGTGCTCCAGCCGAGTTCGGCCAGGCCCAGGATCCTGGGGAAGGCCATGTACTCCAGGTCGGGGCGGGTGGCGATGGTCTCCGTCCAGAGGGGGGCTTCGACGCCCAGGACCGCCGTCGACGGGACGTCCGGGAGGTAGGTCCCCGGGTCCCAGTCGTAGGCGCGGCGGACCGGGACGTAGCCCGCCCAGGCCAGGCCCGGCTTCGTCGCCGTGTCGTACTTCATGTCCAGGTAGAGGCGGTCCGCCGGGGAGAGGATCAGGGGGTGGCCCGCCTTCGCCGCCGCCGCTACCGCCGCCTTCTCGGCGGCCGGCGTCTTGTCGTGGCCCCAGTACTGGAGCACCGCCCCCGGCGCCGGGCGGGCCGCGGCCAGCTGGTGCCAGGCGACCACCGTCTTGCCGTACTTTCCGACGACCGCCTGCGCCCGGTCCATGAACGCCGCGTAGTCCGCCGCGGGGGTGGAGTGGGCCTCGTCGCCGCCGATGTGCAGGTAGCGGCCCGGGGTGAGCTCGGCCAGTTCCCCGAGGACGTCGTCGATGAACTCGTACGTCCGCTCCTTGCCGACGCACAGCGAGCTGAAGCCGACCTTGATCCCGGTGTAGCGCTCGGGCGCCTTGCCGTCGCAGTTCAGCTCCGCGTAGGAGGCCAGGGCGGCGTTGACGTGCCCGGGCATGTCGATCTCCGGGACCACGTCCACGTAGCGGGCGGCCGCGTACGCCACCAGGTCGCGGTACTCGCCCTTGCTCCAGTGGCCGCCGGGGCCGCCGCCGACCTCGCTGCCGCCGCCGTACTCGGCCAGCCGCGGCCAGGAGTCGACGGCGATGCGCCAGCCCTGGTCGTCGCTCAGGTGCAGGTGCAGGGTGTTCACCTTGTACTGGGCGAGCTGGTCCACGTACCTCTTGACCTGCTCCGGCGTGAAGAAGTGCCGGGCGACGTCCAGCATCGCGCCCCGGTACGCGAACCGGGGCGCGTCGGTGATCTGCCCGCCGGGGACGGTGCCCGCGCCGGCCGGCGGCAGCAGCTGGCGCAGCGTCTGCCCGGCGTGGAAGAGGCCCGCCGGGGTGCGGGCGGTCAGGGTGACGCCGCGCGGTGCGGACTCCAGCCGGTAGCCCTCCTCGCCGACGCCCTCGGCCCGGGCGTCGATGTGCAGCACGATCCCGTCGCCTCCCGCGCCGCCCACCACCGGCAGCGGCAGCCCGGTCGGGCCGCGCAGCTGCTCGGCGAGGAGCTCGCCGACGCGCCGGACCTCCTCGTCGCCGACCGGGCCGGTGCGGATGACGGTGCCGGGCTCGAGCGGGTAGCCGGGGCCCGAGGCGCGCACGGAGGCCGGCGCCGGCAGGAGCTGCTCGTAGGGGGCCGGGGCTTCGGCGCGCCGGTCGCCGGGGCCGGCGTCGTCCCCGCGGGCGGCGGCGCAGGAGAGGCAGCCGCCGAGGAGGCCGAGGACGAGGAGGGTGCCGAGCGTGCGTCGCAGGACTCTCATGGCCCAGGTATAGGCCAACTCCCCTTCCAGGGGCGGTGCGAGAATCGCTGGATGGCGGAAATCATCCAGAAGGACGGTACGTGGACCTTCGACGGGGAAGCGGTACGGATCGTGCCCGGCCGCGACAAAGGAGTCGGCCTGCTGCGCCAGACCCTCGGCGAGGTGGTGGTCCCGCTGCGCGCCCTCGCCGGGATCTCCTACGAACCGGGCCGCAAGGCGGGCCGGTTGCGCCTGCGGCTGCGTGACGGGGCGTGCCCGCTGCTCCAGGTGACCGGGGGACGCCTGCCGGACTCCTCCGACCCGTACCGGCTGACGGTGGAGTCGGACCGGACCGGGGTGGCGGAGTACTTCGTGGACGAGGTGCGCCAGGCCCTGCTGCTGGACCAGGTGGACCCCGGGCCGGTGGATTCGTACCTGCTGCCGGGGCCGTCGGTGCCGATCACGGTGGGTGCGGGCGACGGGACGGTGGCCTTCGACGGGGACCGGGTGGGCCTGGACTGGAACTGGACGACGGAGGAGGCCAAGAGCTCCGGCGGGCCGCGCACCTTCCGCCTCGGCGAGCTGCAGGCGGTGGAGTGGTCCCCATCGAAGGGCCTGGACAACGGCTGGATCCGGTTCACCCTGGCGGGTGCCCCGCCGGCTCCCGCCCCGAAGTACGACCCGTACACGGTGGAGCTCTTCGGGTTCAAGAAGGACCCGCTGATGGCGCTGGTCGCGGCGGCCGTGGCGGTACGGATGCCGCACCCGTCGGCCCCGGCCGAGCCCGCCCCGGAGCCCGTCGTCCCGGCGCCGGCGGCGGAGCTCGCGGCCGGGCCGGAGGGGAAGGCGACGGCCGAGGACCACGACGCGCTGCTGCGGCGGCTGCGCGAGCTCGGGGACCTGCACCAGGCGGGCATCCTGACGGCCGAGGAGTTCACCGCGGCCAAACAGTCCGTTTTGCGGCGTTTCTAGCCATTTACTTACCGGATTTACGCATTCCGCTGGTCTGGACCAGAAGGATCCTGCCCGCTTTCGGGCAGGATCTTTGCGTTCCGGCTCTTCGCCGGTCAGTATCTACGGGTGCTCGACCGTCGCCCGTCGTATGACGACCTCGTCGACCACCTGGTGCGCAGCACCGCGCTGCAGCGCGGGGAGGCCGCCCGGGTGGTGCTCGACGTGCTCGCGTACTTCAACGAGACGACCGAGGAGTTCGTCCGCCGGCGCCACCGCGAACTGCAGTCCGGCGGCGCGGTCAACGCGGAGATCTTCGAGCGCATCGCGGCCGAACTGCCGCACCGCGCCGTGGCACCACCGGAGCTGTCCTTGCGGCAGCTGCGCCGCATCGTCTACGGCTGAGCGGCCGCCCGGTCGACCGACCGGGCCCGCACGGCCCGGACAGGCACCGGCACAGGCACCGGCACCGGCACCACCGGCAAGGCGCCACGCCGCGACATGCGGCACGAGCGGCGGCAAGAGAACCCGAACCTCAGGAGGGGCAAGACTTTATGTGCGGAATCGTGGGATACATCGGCAAGCGCGACGTGGCTCCGCTGCTGCTGGAAGGCCTGCAGCGACTGGAGTACCGCGGATACGACTCCGCGGGCATCGTCGTCAACAGCCCGAAGTCCACGGCGCTGAAGGTCGTCAAGGCCAAGGGCCGCGTCCGTGACCTCGAGACGCGCGTGCCCAAGCGCTTCGCCGGCACCACCGGTATCGCCCACACCCGCTGGGCCACGCACGGCGCGCCGAGCGACATCAACTCCCACCCGCACCTCGACGCCGAGAACAAGGTCGCCGTCGTCCACAACGGCATCGTCGACAACGCCGCCGAGCTCCGCGCCAAGCTGGAGGCCGACGGTGTGGTCTTCGTCTCGGAGACCGACACCGAGGTCATCGTCCACCTGATCGCCCGCTCCCAGGCCGAGACCCTGGAGGAGAAGGTCCGCGAGGCCGTCAAGGCGATCGAGGGCACCTACGGCATCGCCGTCATGCACGCCGACTTCGCCGACCGCATCGTCGTCGCCCGCAACGGCTCCCCGGTCGTCCTCGGCATCGGCGAGAAGGAGATGTTCGTCGCCTCCGACGTCGCCGCGCTGGTCGCCCACACCCGCCAGGTCGTCACCCTCGACGACGGCGAGATGGCCACCCTGAAGGCCGACGACTTCCGCACCTACACCACCAGCGGCGCCACCACCACCGCCACCCCGGAGACCGTGGAGTGGGAGGCCGCCTCGTACGACATGGGCGGCCACGACACCTACATGCACAAGGAGATCTCCGAGCAGCCCGACGCGGTCGACCGCGTGCTGCGCGGCCGCATCGACGACCGCTTCTCCACCGTGCACCTGGGCGGCCTGAACCTGGACCCGCGCGAGGCCCGCGCCATCCGCCGGGTGAAGATCCTGGGCTGCGGCACCTCGTACCACGCCGGCCTGATCGGCGCCTCCCTCATCGAGGGCATGGCCCGCATCCCCGCGGACGCCGAGCCGGCCTCCGAGTTCCGCTACCGCAACCCGGTCGTGGACCCCGACACCCTGTACATCGCGGTCTCCCAGTCCGGTGAGACCTACGACGTGCTGGCCGCCGTGCAGGAGCTCAAGCGCAAGGGCGCCCGCGTCCTCGGCGTGGTCAACGTGGTGGGCTCCGCCATCGCCCGCGAGGCCGACGGCGGCGTGTACGTGCACGCCGGCCCGGAGGTCTGCGTCGTCTCCACCAAGTGCTTCACCAACACGGTCGTGGCCTTCGCGCTGCTCGCCGTGCACCTCGGCCGCATCCGCGACCTGTCGGTGACCGACGGCAAGCGGATCATCGAGGGCCTGCGCCGCCTGCCCGCCCAGATCGAGGAGATCCTCAAGGGCGAGGAGGACATCAAGCAGCTGGCGGCCGAGTACGCCGACGCCAAGTCGATGATGTTCATCGGCCGTGTGCGCGGCTACCCGGTGGCCCTGGAGGCCTCCCTGAAGCTCAAGGAGATCTCCTACATCCACGCCGAGGCCTACCCGGCCTCCGAGCTCAAGCACGGTCCGCTCGCGCTGATCGAGCCGGCGATGCCGACGATCGCAATCGTCCCGGACGACGACCTGCTGGAGAAGAACCGCGCCGCGCTGGAGGAGATCAAGGCCCGCAGCGGCCGGATCCTTGCGGTCGCCCACCGCGAGCAGGAGAAGGCCGACCACACGATCATCGTTCCGAAGAACGAGGACGAGCTGGACCCGATCCTGATGGGCATCCCGCTCCAGCTGCTGGCGTACCACACGGCCCTGGCCCTGGGCCGGGACATCGACAAGCCGCGCAACCTGGCGAAGTCCGTCACGGTCGAGTAGTCACCGCATGGGAACGGCCCCCGGATCACCGGGGGCCGTTCTGCGTTTCTGCTTCCGTTTCTGCTTCCGTTTCCGTTTTCCGCTTCCGTTTTCCGCTTCCGTTGCGCTTCCGCTGCGCGTTCCGCTTCCGTTCGGCCCGCGGCGGCCCGTACTCAGCCCGCGGCGACCGCTCCGCGGCCCGAGGCCTTGCCCAGGGCGGTCGGCCAGTGGGCCAGCGCCGCCGTGGCGCCGTACCAGGCCAGCAGGCCGGAGACCGCAGCGACCCAGCCGGCGATCTTGCCCAGGGCGCTGGTGTCGGCCAGGGTGCCGATCGCCAGCAGCAGGAGGGAGAGGGTGAGCAGGGCGTAGGTGCCCTGGCCGAAGAGTCCGCTCGGCGCCGCCATCGTGAGGGTCAGCGCGAGGAGGGCGAAGAGGATCAGGAACAGGGCGGCGGCGTGCGCCGAAACCTTTCCGTCGGCCCCGGTGGCCCAGGTGAACCAGAAGGCGCCGAGGCCCGCGAACGCCGTGCCGTTGAAGCCGTTGCCGCCGCGGTACTCGAGGAGCCCGAGGAGGAAGAGGCCGAGGCCGCCGACGTAGGTCGCGAGCGACACGGAGTCGGCCGCGGACACTCCGCTGATGATGCCGGTGTGGCCGATACCGAATGCGAGAAGGGTGAGACCCAGGGCTATGTTCCCGAGGGTCGAGGTCGAGGCCGTGCTTCCCGCAGAGACACCATTGTCCACGGCGGGCTCCCTTCGATCTGCAGTTGTTTGCTGCGTCCCAGCAGCACTTATCTACCCTTTACATGGGGTTCACAACCGCACAATCGACGTACAGCTGGTTACGGAATGACAACGACCGGTCGCTGTGCGCGCTTGGCCAGCCGCCCGGCCACCGACCCGAAGATCCGGCCGACGATCCCGTGCGTGGAGCCGACCACGATGGCGTCCGCCGAGTACTCCCGGCCGACCTCCTCCAGCTCGTGGCAGATGTCCCCGCCCCTCTCGACCAGGATCCACGGCACCTCGGACAGGTAGTCCGCACAGGCCAGTTCCAGCCCCAGCACCTCGGTGCGGTGGTCGGGCACGTCCACGAAGACAGGCGGCTCGCAGCCGGCCCACACCGTCGTCGGCAGCCGGTTGGCCACGTGCACGATGATCAGGCCGGATCCGGAGCGGCGGGCCATGCCGATCGCGTACGCCAGGGCGCGCTCGCTGGAGACGGAGCCGTCGAACCCCACCACGACCCCGTGCCGGAAGGCAGGGTCGCAGGGATGACGTGTCTGTTCCGCCGCGCGCAGGTCACTCGACACGGGGTCGGCGACGGGCTTGCGCTTGCGGTCCGCGGGTTCGGGGAATTCGTGACCGGCCATGGATGTCTCAGCGAAGAGGTCCTCGGGGGAAGGGACAAGGCGACGGTGCGGCATTGGGCGAAAACGACGACTCAGGGTGACGGAGCTCTGTCCGGGAAGCATCTTCCCAAGCCCTTACCCACCAGGGTACGGCGACACTCCTGTCCTGCCCAGGGCTTGCCGCACTTGGAGAGCGTCCCAGGGAGCATGCCGGAGCGAGGGCGCGTTGGCAATGGCCGCTGTCCCCTACAGCCAGTGACGAAGCACCTGTTGCGCCACCCGTCCGCGACGTGACCGGGGCCCGCCGCGCACCGTTGGACAGGCGTCCGACCGTCCAGGAAGAGCCCGCAGGGAGCACGCCGTGCCCGGCCATCCGGTTCACCCCGTCCAGCCCGCTCAGCCGACGCCGTCCGCCCCGTACGACGACCCGTACGCCGACTCGGGGCCCCGTTTCGCCCCCGCCTCCGCCCACCTTTCCGTTCACCCGTCCGTGCAGTCCGCCAGGCGGTCCCATGACGACCCCGCGGGTGACGTGGTGCGCTGGGCCGCCTTCAGCTGCCTGCTCGTCCCGGTGGTGCTCGTCGTGTACGGGACCTCCTTCGGCGGGGCCGCCGTCGCCACGCTGGGCCTGGTCGCCGTCACGGCGGTGTGCCGGGCGATGCTGCGCCGCTCCGAACGGGCCGCGCGCAGCGCCGTGGCCGCCCCCGGCCGGGACCGGCTGCCGCCGCCGGGCCGGAGCCCCCGGCACTCGCGCACCCCGGGCGGGGCCCACAGCGGCGGGCGGCGGGGCTGCCCGAGCTCCGGCGGACTCTCCCCCGGGGACTGACTGATTCGCACACCCACACCCGCATGATTTCAGCCAACTTCCCGGAAGGGTGCCGGTCTTGCCGGAACGGTCCGCCCCTGCCCCCACCACCAGCGACGACGGTGCGAGGGGGGCTCGGAGACCCTATGGGTACTGGCCACGGCCGGAGCTCGAGCTTCCCACTCCGGTAGCGGAGTGGAACGCTTCCTGATCGAATGCTTTTCGCCAAGTTGCCAAGTCGACATAGCGCTGCGTGCTGAACTTGTCACGGCGACAGCACGGGACGCAGTAGATTCGATCATGTTTTACGGCGGGGGATCCACGTGCAAGGCCGAGGGGAAACGTGCAGGTGCGACCAGACCAAGGAGTCGCGACACCCAAGGGGGGCTTAGCCATGAGCCAGGATTCCACCGCCGTCGTCATGGACGCCGGCAGGAAGCTCGCGGGGCGTCGCCGCAGGGAGATCGTTGCGGTGCTGCTGTTCAGCGGCGGACCGATCTTCGAGAGCTCCATTCCACTTTCCGTGTTCGGCATCGACCGGCAGGACGCGGGAGTTCCACGCTATCGACTGCTCGTCTGCGCCGGGGAGGACGGTCCGCTGCGGACCACCGGCGGGCTCGAGCTCACGGCGCCGTACGGGCTGGAGGCGATCGCCCGCGCGGGCACGGTCGTCGTGCCCGCGTGGCGCTCGATCACATCGCCGCCGCCTCCGGAGGCGCTCGACGCGCTGCGTCTGGCGCATGAGGAGGGGGCCCGGATCGTCGGACTGTGCACGGGGGCCTTCGTGCTCGCCGCCGCCGGTCTGCTGGACGGCCGGCCCGCGACGACGCACTGGATGTACGCGCCGACGCTGGCCAAGCGGTACCCGTCCGTCCACGTCGACCCGCGCGAGCTGTTCGTCGACGACGGCGACGTGCTGACCTCCGCGGGCACCGCGGCCGGAATCGACCTGTGCCTGCACATCGTGCGCACCGACCACGGCAGCGAGGCCGCCGGGGCACTGGCCCGCCGGCTCGTCGTCCCGCCGCGGCGCACGGGCGGCCAGGAGCGCTACCTCGACCGGTCGCTGCCGGAGGAGATCGGCGCGGACCCGCTGGCCGAGGTCGTCGCCTGGGCCCTGGAGCACCTCCACGAGCAGTTCGACGTGGAGACGCTCGCCGCCCGCGCGTACATGAGCCGGCGTACCTTCGACCGGCGCTTCCGCTCGCTGACCGGCAGCGCGCCGCTGCAGTGGCTGATCACCCAGCGGGTGCTCCAGGCGCAGCGGCTGCTGGAGACCTCCGACTACTCCGTCGACGAGGTCGCCGGGCGCTGCGGCTTCCGCTCGCCGGTCGCGCTGCGCGGCCACTTCCGCCGGCAGCTGGGGTCCTCCCCGGCCGCCTACCGCTCCGCCTACCGGGCCCGGCGCCCGCAGGGCGACGCGGCGCAGGTGGCGGAGATCACGGCGGGTCCGGTGCCGCACCAGCGCACTCCGCAGCCCCAGCGGGCGGCGGCGGCCCTGGCTGCCTCCGGCCCGACGGTGACGGAGCTGTACGCCCCGAGCCGGGTGCTGCGCGAGCACGCCTGAGCCCGAAGGGCACTGTCCGAAAGGGAGGGTCCTCCGCACCGGTCGTCACCGGTGCGGGGGGCCTTCGTCGTGAACGGGCCCGGCCGGATCGGCGCAGGGACCGCATAAGGTGGACGCATGAACGATCGCATGGTGTGGATCGACTGCGAGATGACCGGTCTCTCGCTGACGGACGACGCACTTATCGAGGTGGCCGCGCTGGTCACCGACTCGGAGCTGAACGTGCTCGGCGAGGGCGTGGACATCGTGATCCGCCCGCCGGACGCGGCCCTGGAGACCATGCCCGAAGTGGTGCGCGCGATGCACACCGCCTCCGGCCTGCTCGACGAGCTGGCCGGAGGGACCACCCTCGCGGACGCCGAGGCACAGGTCCTGGCGTACGTGCGTGAGCACGTCAAGGAGCCCCGCAAGGCCCCGCTGTGCGGGAACTCGGTCGGCACCGACCGCGGCTTCCTGCTGCGCGACATGCCCGCACTGGAGAGCCACCTGCACTACCGGATCGTGGACGTCTCCTCCGTCAAGGAGCTGGCGCGCCGCTGGTACCCGCGGGCGTACTTCAACAGCCCTCCGAAGAACGGCAACCACCGGGCGCTCGCGGACATCAAGGAGTCCATCGCCGAGCTGCGCTACTACCGCGAGGCGGTCTTCGTCCCGCAGCCCGGGCCGGACTCGGACACCGCGAAGGCGATCGCCGCGAAGCACGTCCTGCCCGCCGAATAGCACCCGCCGGGCCCTTCCGGAGAGGGGTCGGGGAAAAGGGGGGCGCGAGCACCCTCCCGGACCCTGTACCCTTTTCTTCGGCCGGTCGGTTTCCGACCGGACATGGTGGGTGTAGCTCAGCTGGTAGAGCACCTGGTTGTGGTCCAGGTGGCCGCGGGTTCGAGTCCCGTCACTCACCCTGAAAGAGGGCCCCGGTCCGCGCAAGCGGCCCGGGGCCCTCTGTGTTTTCCGCCGGTCTCCCGAGTCCCTGCCTCAGGCGAGGTCGCTGCGGAACCAGTTCCAGGATCCGGTGCTCTCCCACTTCTTCGCCGGGGCACCGAAGCCGGAGCCGGTGCCGGTGAAGGTCCACAGGCCGGTGCGGCTGCTGCCGTCGGCCTGCCTGCCATAGTTGTACAGGACACCGACATCGGCCTTGCCGTCGCCGTTGAAGTCCCCGGCGGTGACCTTGGAGGCGTCGGCGTTCCAGCTGTCGCTGCCGGAGTCCCACTTCTTGACCGGGCCGGCGAAGCCGGAGCCAGTGCTGGTCAGCGTCCACAGGGCGGAGACGTTGCGGGAGTCCTCGGCCTGGCCGTTGTCGTACAGGACGCCGACGTCCGCCTTGCCGTCGCCGTCGAAGTCGCCCGCGACGGGCTTGGAGCGGTTCCAGTCCCAGCTTCCCGTGGTGCGGTCGTCGTTGTCCCACTTCTTCACCGGCCCGCTGAAGCCGCTGCCGGTGCTGCTGAGGGTCCACAGCGCGGTGATGTTCTTGCCGTCCGCCTGCCGGCCGTTGTTGTACAGCACACCGACGTCGGCCTTGCCGTCACCCGTGAAGTCCCCCGCGACGATCTTGGAGCGGTCCCAGTTCCAGGAACCGGTGGTCCGGTCGTCGTTGTCCCACTGCTTCACCGGGGCGCCGAAGGTGCTGCCGGTGCTGGTGAAGGTCCACAAGGCGGTGATGTTCTTGCCGTCGGCCTGCTGGCCGTTGTTGTAGAGCACGCCGACGTCCGTCTTGCCGTCGCCGTTGAAGTCGCCCGAGGTGACCTTGGAGCGGTTCCAGTTCCAGGAGCCGGCGCTCTCCCACGCCTTCACCGGGTTGTTGAAGCCCTTGCCGTTGCTCGTGAAGGTCCACAGGGTGGTGTGGTTGGTGCCGTCCGCGTCCTGGCCGTTGTTGTACAGGACCCCGATGTCGGACTTCCCGTCCCCGTTGAAGTCCCCCGTCGTCACCTTCGAGCGGTCCCAGTTCCACGAGCCGGAACCGGAGGCGATGTTGTCCCACACCTTCACCGGCTCGCCGAACCCGCTGCCGGTGCTGGTGAAGGTCCACAGCGCCGTGTGGTTGACACCGCCGTCCTCCTGGCCATAGTCGTACAGGACCCCGATGTCGGCCTTGCCGTCGCCGTTGAAGTCGCCCGAGGCCTGGGTGGCGGTCGCCCGGTTGGCGGTGAAGAACGAGACTGCCGAGGAGGCCGGGCCTGTCTGGCCCGCATCGTTCGCAGCCTTGACGGTGAGGCTGTGCGGGCCGTCGGACAGGGCGGTCGTGTCGAAAGTCAGCGCGTACGACGGTCCGGCCCCGTCCGCGGTGCCGACCGCGGCGCCGTCGACGTAGAAGGTGGCACCGGTCGGCGTGCCGACCGCGTCGGTCACCGAGGCCGTCAGCGTCACCGCGCCCGTGAGTACGCTGCCGGCGCCCGGGCCCGTGACCTGGGAGACCGGCGGCACCGGCGAGGGGTACGGGTCGGCGTGGTCCGCGCCGAGGCCGGCCTGCGGCCCGCAGACCGGCCAGGCCCCCTGGCCCTGGCCCTTGAGGACCTTCTCGCCGATCAGGATCTGCTGCTGCTTCGTGGCGAGGTCCGCCCGGGCGGCGTAGGCGGTGCCGCCGTACGCCTGCCAGGTGGACTGCGAGAACTGCAGCCCGCCGTAGTAGCCGTTGCCGGTGTTGATGGCCCAGTTGCCGGTGGCCTCGCACTGGGCGACCTTGTCCCAGGTGCTGACGGAGGCGGCGACGGCCGGGCCGCCGGCGAGCAGGGCGGCGGTCGTACCGGCCAGGGAGACGAAGGAGACGGCGGCGGCGCGGGTGCGGGCGCGGCGGGCGGTGGTGGGACGGCGGCGGGACATGGCGGTGCGTGCTCCTGAGGCGGTGGGGAAGGGGTGCGGGTGGGTGCGGGCCCGAGCCCGGGGCGGCGGGGAGGTGCTGCTCTCCGCCGCCCCGGTCACGGGACCCGCTGCTGCTGCCGTCAGGCGAGCTTGCTGGCGTCCCAGTTCCAGCTGATGCGGCCGGCGCTGTCCCAGGTGAGGTTCGGGCTGTTGAAGCCGGTGCCGTTGGAGGTGAACTTCCACAGGCCGGTGCGGTTGGTGCCGTCGTCCTGCTTGCCGTAGCCGTAGAGCACGCCCACGTCGGTCTTGCCGTCGCCGTCGAAGTCACCGGAGGTGAGCTTGCTGGTGGTGGAGTTCCAGCTGTCGCTGCCGGAGTCCCACTTCTTGGCGGGCCCGTTGAAGCCGGAACCGGTGCTCGTGAGGGTCCACAGGGCGGAGACGTTGCGGGAGTCCTCCGTCTGGCCGTTGTTGTACAGGACGCCGACGTCCGCCTTGCCGTCGCCGTTGTAGTCGCCGACCGTGACCTTGGAGCGGTCCCAGTTCCAGGAGCCGGTGGTGCGGTCGTCGTTGTCCCACTGCTTCACCGGGGCGCCGAAGGTGCTGCCGGTGCTGGTGAAGGTCCACAGGGCGGTGATGTTCTTGCCGTCCTCCTGCTGACCGTTGTCGTACAGGACGCCGACGTCGGCCTTGTGGTCGCCGTTGAAGTCGCCGGCCACGACTTTGGAGCGGTCCCAGTTCCAGGAGCCGGTGGTCCGGTCGTCGTTGTCCCACTTCTTCTGGGGGGCGTTGAAGCCGGAGCCGGTGCTGGTGAAGGTCCACAAGGCGGTGATGTTCTTGCCGTCGGCCTGCTGGCCGTTGTTGTAGAGCACGCCGACGTCCGTCTTGCCGTCGCCGTTGAAGTCGCCCGAGGTGACCTTGGAGCGGTTCCAGTTCCAGGAGCCGGTGCTCTCCCAGGCCTTGACCGGGTTGTTGAAGCCCTTGCCGTTGCTCGTGAAGGTCCACAGGGTGGTGTGGCTGGTGCCGTCCGCGTCCTGGCCGTTGTTGTACAGGACCCCGATGTCGGACTTCCCGTCCCCGTTGAAGTCCCCCGTCGTCACCTTCGAGCGGTCCCAGTTCCACGAGCCGGAACCGGAGGCGATGTTGTCCCACACCTTCACCGGCTCGCCGAACCCGCTGCCGGTGCTGGTGTACGTCCACAGGCCGGTGTGGTTGGTGCCGTCCGCCTCCTGGCCGTAGTCGTACAGGACCCCGATGTCGGCCTTGCCGTCGCCGTTGAAGTCCGCCTGGAAGGTGGAGGTGGCCTCGCCGTTGGAGGTGATGATCTGGCCGCGGGAGGTGCCGGTGTTGCCGTTGGTGTCGGTGGCCTCCACGGAGACGATGTGCTTGCCGTCCGGGACGCTGCTGGTGTCGAAGGCGTAGCCGTACGGGGCCTTCGTCAGCTTGGGGCCGACGGGCTTGCCGTCCACGTAGTACTGGACCGAGGCGACGGGGTAGGTGCCGGCGGAGGCCGAGGCGGAAAGGTCCGCCACACCCGACATGGTGTTCGACAGCCCGCTCAGGGAGACCTTGGGCGGGGTGGCCGCTTGGAGCTTCGGCGAGATGTACGCGCTGATGGTCTGGCCCCAGGGCGCCTGGCCCACGCGGGACGAGGTGGTGGTGCTGGTGCTGACGATGCCCTCGGGGTTGGTGCGGTGGCCCTGGTTGCCGCCGGTGATCGTGACCTCGTCGCCGTTCACCGCGGTGACCATGGCCACGTGCTGGGCGTAGCCGTTGCTGTAGCCGAAGACGACGGCGTCTCCGACGTGCGGGGTGCCGGACTTGGTGCCGTACTTCACGCCGTACTCGTAGAAGCTGGCCGCACCGTCGGTGAGGGTGCTCATGCCCTGGACGTTGTAGTGGGACCACACCCAGCCCACGAAGTCGGCGCACCAGGCGTGCGACTGGCCGCCGTGGCCGTCGCAGCTGTTGTTCTGGTTGAGGTTGTCGTCGTAGCCGCCGTTGGCGCAGGGGCCGTTGCCGTTCTGGCTGCGGGCGAGCGAGGCCATCTGGTCGAACTCGGAGGCGGCCTGGGCGGGGGCCACCGCCCCGCCGGAGATCGCGGCGGCGGCGACGAGGGCGGCCAGGCCGGTCTTGAGGCGGCGGGAGGCGAAGGCGGTGCTGGGCATGGCGAAGTGCTCCTGGACGTGTGGCGGCGTGCTGCACCGCCGCATCGCAGGGCGACGCAGGGGCAGCAGCGCGAGTCAGTGGTCGGCGCGGTCGGGCGCCGGAAGTTGGTGGGGCGGCCGGGGTCGGCACGGCCGCGGGGGTGTCCGCAGCGCTCAGGGCGTGGCGACGGTGAACCCGTGCCGGGCGAGCGGCGTGTCCGCCCGGTCCAGCAGGGTGCGCATCTGCGCGAGGGCCGAACCGTCGCAGTGGGCGCGGACGAAGAGGAAGAGGTCGAGGCCGTGGGCGGCCGGGCGGGGCTTGATGTGCTCGAGGCCGTCGGCGTGCGTCGCGTGGGCCCAGAGGAGGTCGTGGACGACCTGGGCGGCGGCCTCGGGGGCCGGCCCCGCAGGGGTGCGCGTCAGCGCAGCCTGGATCACTCGCACCCGGGGTCAGTCCCAGCCGATGACGCGCTTGTCGGCGGGGGCGGTGTCCCAGCCGATGACCTTGCCGACGACCTGGCCGCCGGAGGGGGCGGGAGAGGTGGGGGCGGCGAGGGCGGTGGAGGCGGCGCCGAGGGAGAACAGAGCGGTCAGGCCGGCGGCAGCGATGAGGCGGGTGGTGCGAGACATGGAATCCCCCTGGGTGCGGTCAGTGCATGTGCGGTTCGCGGTCGTTGAGGGCGCGCTGCACCGGGGCGGCCTTTCGGCCCTGGCCTGGGGTGGGGCTCGAGTGCCCCGCCGTCCCGGTGATCACTATGTTGCTGGGCCGTCCACCCGGCCGGAAGGGTTTCGGGGTGGCACCGAGCTGCCGTGGCACCTTGGTGACCGTCCGGCTGCCTCCGGACCGCAACCACCTAAGATGATCTTGAGACGGTTGACCACCGTCGGCACCGATCAGCGGGGGGCTGATACATGCTGGAAGCACTGGGTCTGGGCGGGGACGTGGAGTCCGTCTACCGCGGGATGCTGGAGGACCCCTCCGGCGGCGTAGACGCACTGGGCGCCCGCCTGGGCCTGACCGAGAGCCAGGTGCGCAGCGCCCTGGACCGGCTCGTCGACCTGGACCTGCTCACCTCCTCCCGGGAGATGACCGGCGGGCTGCGCGCCGTCAGCCCCGAGGTGGGCCTGGAGCTGATCCTTCGCCGGCAGGAGGAGGACCTGGCGCGCCGGCAGCAGGAGCTCGCCGCGGGGAAGGCGGCGGCGGCCCGGGCCATCGCCGAGTTCGCGGGCCTGCGGCCCAATACGCAGACCGACGGGACGGAGCGGCTGGTCGGCATGGACGCCATACAGTCGCGCCTGGAACTGCTCACCCGCGACCTGCGCGAGGAATGCCTGTCGATCATCCCGGGCGGCGCCCAGTCGCAGGCGAGCCTGGACGCCTCGCGGCCGCTGGACGAGCAGGCCATCGAGCGGGGCGTGCAGTTGCGGGCGGTCTACCAGGACAGCGTCCGCAACGACGCCGCCACCCTCGCCTACGCGCAGTGGACCACCGAACGCGGCGGCCAGGTCCGCACGAGCCCCGTCCTGCCGCCCCGGCTGCTGGTCTTCGACCGCACGACCGCCGTGGTCCCCATCGACCCCGCCAACTCCCGCCTCGGCGCCCTGTGCACGACGGCGCCGGGCATCGTCGCCTCGCTGATCACCCTCTTCGAGCAGACCTGGGAGACCGCGGTACCGCTGGGCGCGGACCGCGAGCAGCCCACCCAGGACGGCATCACCCCGGGCGAGCGCGAACTGCTGAAGCTGCTGGCCTCCGGCCTGACCGACGAGGTCGCGGCCAAGCGCCTCGGTGTCTCCCTGCGCACCGTCCGCCGCCAGATGGCGGGCCTCATGGAACGCCTCCACGCCGCCAGCCGCTTCGAAGCCGGCCTCAAGGCGGCCCAGCGCGGCTGGCTCTGAGCGGGTCCGGGCTGCGGCAGCCGGGGCGGTCCTGCTCGGTGCGCTCAGGCCTGCTCGGTGCGCTCAAGCCTGCTCGATGCAGTCAGGCCTGGTCGGTGTGGAAGGCGGCTGCGTGGTCCTCGGCCCAGGTGGCGAAGGTGCGCGCGGCGTGGCCGGTGAGCTGCTCGACGGCGTCGGTGGGCTCGGTGGGGATCCCGTCGGTTGCGGCCCAGTACTCCAGCAGCGCGTCCGCGTAGGGGCCGGGTATGCGGCCGTCGACCTCGGCCCTCCACTGCATGGGGGTGACGGCCTCGAAGGGGACGGGGCGGCCCAGGACGCGCGCCAATATGGACAGTTGGGCGGCGAAGCTGAGGGACTCCGGTCCGGTGAGGGTGTAGCTGCGGCCGGCCAGGGCGGGTTCGGTGAGGACGGCGAAGGCGGCCTCCGCGAGGTCGGCCTCGTGGACCGGGTCGGTGTGGGCCTGCGGGTACGGCAGGTGGACCGGCCGCCCGGCCTTCAGCGACCAGGCCCAGCCGAGGGCATTGCTCGCGAAGGCGCCGGGGCGCAGCACGGTGGTGTGCAGCGGGGAGGCCAGCAGGGCTTCCTCCACGGTGAGGTGGGCGGCGGCCAGCGGGCTGTCGGCGGCGTCGGGGGCGAGCACCGAGGAGGAGGACAGGAGCACGACGTGCTCGACTCCGGCGGTTGCCGCCTCCTTGACGAAGGCGCCGATGCCGGCGGCCTCGGCGTAGAGGAAGACGGAGCGGGCTCCGGCCAGGGCGTCGGGGAAGGTCGCAGGATCGGAGAGGTCGCAGCGGACGGTGCCGGGGACCTCCGGCTCTCGGGATCCGAGGCGGTGCGGGATGCCGCTCGCGCTCAGGAGGGAGGCGAGGCCGCGGGCGACGGCGCCGCGGGCACCGGTGACGAGGATCGACATGGCAGGTCCCTTCTCTGCTGCGCTGCTCTCTGATGCGCCGTGCAGCACGGTAAGATGACTACGCGATACAGATGATGCGCGACGCATTCTCTGCGCCACGCACTCAAATCTCAGGCATGGAGAGGTCGATGTCAACCGATTCCCCCCGTTCGGGTGAGGACTGGAGCCGCGCCGAGCTCCTCGCGCACGTCGTCACCGAGAGCCAGCGGCACTACGCCGGCTATTCGATCTTCAATCAGGCGATGGCCGACCACGTCGGCCTGCACCCCACCGACATGCAGTGCGTGGCCCTCCTCGACATGGAGCCCGGCCCGGTCAGCACCGGCGAGGTCGCCCGCCTCACCGGCCTGACCTCCGGTTCCGCCACCCGCCTCGTCGACCGCCTCGTCAAGGCCGGCATCGTCGAGCGGCACGCCGACCCCCACGACCGCCGCCGCTCCCTCGTCGCCCTGGCCCCCGAGGCCCGCACGCGGATCGGCGAGGCCTGGGAGACCCCGGGCCGGGCCTTCGGCGCCGTCCTGGACCGCTACTCGGACGCCGAACTCGCCGTCATCGCAGACTTCCTGCACCGCGCCGCCGAGGTCGGCCGGGCCCAGGCCCAGCGGCTCGCCTCCGGCGGCTGAGGGCTTCCGAGGCGGGCGTTCCGCGCCTACCGTCCCGTGCGAAGGGCAACGGTGCGCGCCGGAGACACGGGTGGGTCGGCGTGCGGATGGAGGTTGTCCGTGTCCGCACCCGCCCCCGGCGGCTTCCGCGGAGTGCTCGCACTCGGCGGGACCGCCCTGCTCGTCCACGCGTTCCTCGCGCGGCTGCCCGCCGCGCTGTGCCCCATCGGGACCCTGCTGCTGATCAACGAGCGCGACGGCATCGGCGACGCCGGCGCCGTCGCGGCCGCCCTCTGGCTCGGCCAGGCCGTCGGCGGCCCGGTCATCGGCCGCCTCGCCGACCGCCGCGGCCACCGCCCCGTGCTGCTCGCCGCCTGCGCCGCGAACGCCGCGGTCCTCGCCGCCCTCGTCGCGGCCGTCCTCGCCGGCCTGCCCCTGCCGGCCCGCCTCACGCTCGCCGTCGCCGCCGGACTCACCGTCCCGCAGGTCGGCCCGCTGGCCCGGGCCCGCTGGGCGCGGCTGGCCGCCGGGGACAAGGCGCTCCTCGACGCGGCCCTGTCCTTCGACACCACCCTCGACGAGGCCTCGTTCATGATCGGCCCGGCCCTCGCCGGCATCCTCGCGGTGACCGTGCACCCGGCCTCCGCGCTGCTGCTCGCCGCCGCCCTGATCCTGCTCTTCGGCTCGCTGTTCGCGCTCCACCCCACCGCCCCGCCCGGCGCGACCACCACCCCTCCCGGCGCCACCGACCCTGCCCCGTCCTCCGGCGCGCAGGCGCCCGTACGGCTGTGGTCGCCGGCCCTGGCCCTGCTCTTCGCGATGGCCGTCCTGCAGGGGGCCGCCTGGAGCAGTGCCAACACCGGCGTCAACGCCCTCGCCGAGACCCGCGGCGCGCCCGGCGCAGCCGGGCTGGTGTGGGCCGCCATGGCGGTGACCAGCTCGGCCGCCGGCTTCGTCACGGTCGCCCGCCCCGGCTCCGCGGACCCGGCCGTGCGCCTGCGCCTGACCATCACCGCCCAGGCCCTGCTCACGCTGCCGCTGCTCGCCGTGTCGGGGCTGGTCGGTGCGGCGTTCGCGGTCGCCGGGATCGGGCTGGCCGTGGCCCCGCACCTGATCGCGCTGTTCGCCCTGGTCGAGCGGGCAGCCCCGGCCGAGCGGCTCGGCGAGGCCATGACCGTCCTGGGCAGCGGCCTGATCGTCGGCCAGGGGCTCGCCGCAGCGGCCTCCGGCCCGCTGGCGCAGGCGTACGGCCACCGGGCCGCGTTCGCCGTGGCCTGCGCGGCGGCGGCCGCCTCCGCACTGCTCGCGTGGGCGGCCGCCGTACGCGTACGGGGTCAGGACCCGAGGCCGGCGATGCCGGGCGCCGCGCCCAGGCCGAAAGAGAGGACCTAGCGCAGCGCCTTCAGCCCCTTCTCCAGCCCCTCCTTGTCCATGACCGGAGCGATCTCGATCTCCGCGTTGAACTGCTGGAACAGGTCCTCCAGCAGTGGCGGCATCTGCGAGCTGTCCTGCATGTCGAAGACCATCCAGCAGGTCCGCACGCCCGCACTCGGGCCGAAGTAGGCGGCCTCCGGCTTGATCTGGTCCATGAGCTTCTGCAGGGCCGTGGGGAGGGCTCCGCTCTTGATGCCCTCGTTGGCGGCCATCGTGTCCAGGTGGGCCCGGAGCATGACTCTCATGCCTGACTCCTTCCGTCAGGCCCACCCTGGGGACGGACGCCGGGCCCGGCAACATCTCGGCGTCCGTCCGGGCTCAGGCTCCCTGGATGTGGAAGTTGAAGTCGGTGTGCCCCAGGGATCCCATCAGCCGCAGCCAGACCGGCAGCAGCATCTCGGTGCCGCGGGCGGTCTCGATACCGCCGAGGTCCAGCACGCTCGCCTCGGGCCAGCCGAAGGAGTACAGCAGCTCGCGCACGGACTTCTTGGCGGCGGCTTCCTCCCCGGACAGGAACACGCTGTGCTCCCCCGCCACCCGCGCCGGGTCGACCATGACCTTGCACTGCATCGTGTTCAGCGTCTTGACGACCCGCAGCCCGGGGAAGGTCCGCTGGATCAGCTCGCCCAGGCTGTCGTCGTTGACCGGGTCGAGGACGGGCGGGAAGCCGCGGGAGAAGTCCAGCGGGTTCGCGATGTCGATCAGGACCTTGCCGTCCAGATGGGCGGCGTCGGCCTCCGTCAGGGCCTCGATGCTGGCCCGCCCGGCCGTGGCGTTGACGAGGGTCTCGCCGTGCCGGGCGGCCTCCGCGAAGCCGGCCAGCCCGATCCCGGGGTTGGCCGCCTGCCATTCGGCGTAATCGGTGCGGGCGGCGGTGGCCTCGGGGTCACGGGTGCCGACGACCACCTCGTGGCCGAGGGAGGCGAGGCGGTCGGCCACCGTACGGCCGACCATCCCGGTGCCGAGGACTGCGTAGCGCATGACCAGTTCCGTTCCGTCGCAGGACAAGGGAGGGATCGATGGACCCAACGGTCAACGATCCACGCCCCCGTACGGTATGCCGCCCGCCCCCGCTAACGGCCCGAAATCCCGACGTCGTAGAAGAATTGGTAACGTCGCGGGTCGTCGGGCAGGACCAAGTGGAAGCCCTCCTCCAGGAAGACGGCCACCACGTTCACGGCGATGACCAAGCCGAGGAACCACAGCACGGCCAGGCCCGCCGTCCGGTACGGCCCCGGCCCGATCGCCGGGACCGCCCGGCCCGCCGTGTTGTGCGCGAAGGCCAGCACGATGCCGATCGCGAGGACCGACGCCTGGAAGAGGATCCACGCCCACACGTACAGGTGGAGGCCGAGCACCTCGCTGCCGTAGCCCTTGGCGCCCGGCAGGAGGTGCAGCATCGTCTGCCGCCACGACGCGAAGGACCCGGCGACCACCGCGACCAGGGCCAGCCCCCAGCCGGTCATGTACGCACGGCCGGGCACCGCCCCGTCCGAGAGGGCCGTACGGATGATGTACGCGGCCCCCGTCGCGGCCAGCAGCATGAACATCCGCTGCACGATGCAGAGCGGGCACGGGTACTCCCACAGCCCGAACTGGTAGAAGAGGCCGCCGCAGACGACGGCCGTCCAGCCGGCGGCGAAGAAGCAGGCGAACCAGTACTGGAGCCGGCCCAGCAGCCCGCCCTCCAGCTGGGTCTCCGAGATGAGGGTGCTGTGCATGGTGGCCATGGTCACCAGCTCAGGGTCAGGGCGAGGCTGCTGGTGATGTGGTGCGCCATCAGCAGGACCACCGCGAGCAGCAGGACCCACCAGGCGCCGAGGACGACGGTCCGCGACGACTCCCGGCACAGGGCGATCAGCGTGGCGAGCATGCCGCCGAAGATGAGGGTGTCCATGCCGCGGACCGTACCGACGCACGCCGCCGCACCCCGCGAGGCGCGCCCCCGGCCGCGCCGCGGTTACGTCGGTTGACCGTCAGCCGGCCCTTCCCCGTGCCCGGTTCGCCTCCGGGAGCGCTCAGCCGGCTCCGGGCGGGCGTGCGTCCTCGGAAACCGCCCGTTCCCCGCGGTTTCCTCCGGGCGCTCGCCCGCCCTCGCCGGCGCGCTCCCTCCGGCCCATCCGCACGCCGCGCCGCTTGCGCCGGCCGCGGCGCTCCCGGCCGCCGCCCGACCCGCCCCGGGCCCGGCCGTCCAGGGCGATCCACAGCCTGACCTCGGTCCCGCCGAGCACCGAGCGCCCGATCCGCAGGTCGCCGCCCGTCCCCTCCGCGACCCGGCGCACGATGTCCAGCCCGAGGCCGGTCGAGCCGTCGCGGGCGCCGTCGTTGCCGCGGCGCAGGGCGGCGTCGGGGTCGTCGATGCCGGGGCCGCCGTCCGAGACGAGGACGATGACGGCGTCTCCCGCGTCGTGGACGTCCACCGCGAACGGCGTGCCCTCCGGGGTGTGCCGGAAGACGTTGCCGAGCAGGGCGTCGAGCGCGGCCGCGAGCTCCGGCCGGGCGACCGGGATCCGTACGGTGCGGTCCACGCCCGCGAGCCGCACCTCGCGGCCCTCGTCCTCGGCCAGCGCCGACCAGAACGCCATCCGGTCGCGGATCACCTCCGAGGCGTCGCAGCCGGCCCCCGCGCCCGCGCCGCCGGCTGCGGGGGCGCGCTGCTCACGGGCCGTGCGGATGATCGTGTCGACCTCCCGCTCCAGCTGTTCGACCGCTGCCCGGGTCTGCTCGGCCGCCGGGCCGTCCCCGAGCGAGGCCGTGTTGAGCCGCAGCACCGTCAGCGGCGTCCGCAGCCGGTGGGACAGGTCGGCGGCCAGCTCCCGCTCGTTGGCGAGGAGTTCGACGACCTGGTCCGCCATGGAGTTGAACGCGACGGCCGCCGAGCGGAGTTCCTTCGGCCCGCCCTCGGGTACGCGCGCCCCGAGCCGCCCCTCGCCCAGCTGGTGCGCGGCCTCGGCGAGCCGCTCGGCCGGCTGCACGAGGCGGGCGCCGAGCCGGTCCGCGACGGCGACGGAGCCGACGACGAGCGCCAGCCCGACGCCCGCCAGGACCACCCAGGCGGTCCCGACACCGTTGCTGACCTCGCTCTCCGGGACGAAGATCTCCACGACGGCGATGTCGCCCGAGCCGAGCGCGGTCGGCTGGAGCAGCGCCGAACCGCCGCGCGCGAGCGGCACGATCATCGCCCGCCCCTGCCTGCGGGTCTCCTCCACGGCGTCCGGCCCGGCCCAGCCCGCGCCGATCTCCACGGCCGTCGCGCCGCCGATCGGGGGCACGTGGACGGACATCCGCTGGGCGGCGCCCATCTGCGTGGACTCCACCGCCTTGCGCAGCTGCCCCGGGTCGGTGGTGATGGACAGGGTCGGCCCGATGGTGGCGGCCTGCCGCTCGGCGTTGGAGAAGGCCCGGTCGCGGGCCATCTCCTTGACGACGAGCCCGAGCGGGACGGCGAAGGCCACCACGACCATGGCCGTGACGGCCAGGCACACCTTCACGAGGGCCCATCTCACGCGGGCGGCTCCAGCTTCACCCCGACCCCCCGCAGCGTGTGCAGGTAGCGCGGGTTGGCGGCGGTCTCGCCGAGCTTGCGGCGCAGCCAGGACAGGTGCACGTCGATGGTCTGGTCGTCCCCGTACGACTGCTGCCAGACCTCGGCGAGCAGCTCGCGCCGGGCCACGACCACCCCGGGCCGCCCGGCGAGGAAGGCCAGCAGGTCGAACTCGCGCCGGGTCAGGTCCAGGGCGGCCCCGTCCAGCTCGGCCTGCCGCCGCAGCGGGTCGATGGCCAGGCCGCCCACCCGCAGGACCCCCGAGGGCGCCTCGGACCCGGCGGCGGCCCGCGCGCGCCGCAGGACGGCGGCCATCCGGGCGGAGAGGTGCTCGACGGAGAAGGGTTTCGTCAGGTAGTCGTCGGCGCCCGCGTTCAGCAGGCGGACGATCTCCGCCTCGTCGTCCCGCGCCGTGGCGATGATCACCGGTACGTCGGTGATGCCGCGCAGCATCTTCAGCGCCTCCGACCCGTCGAGGTCGGGCAGCCCGAGGTCGAGGATGACCACGTCGAAGCGGTGGTGGGCGACCTCGCGCAGCGCCTCCAGGGCCGTGCCGACGCTGCGCACGGTGTGCGAGGCGTCGGTCAGGTGCCGGATCAGAGCGGAACGTACGAACTGGTCGTCCTCGACCACGAGCACACTTGCCATGGCCCGCACCGTAGTCCATTCGGGCGACCCGGCGGGGTGTCGGGCTGCCTCCGGTGCCCGTGGTGCAGTATGTGCGCTGATGCACCGAGGACTTGTACATGCTTTCGCCTGGACGCTGGCGACCGGCGCGGCCGTGACGCTGTCGTGGTGGGGCGTGCACACGGTCATGTCCGGAACGGCCTATGATCCGCCGCTGGCGGTCCCGCTGGCCACGAAGCCGCTGTCCTCCTCGACGCAGCGCCCGCCCGAACCGGAATCCCCGTCCCCCTCGGCCTCGCCCTCCGCGTCCGCGTCCTCCGCGACGCCGCCGTCCCCGGGGCCGAGCCCCGCCAAGTCCTCGCCGAAGCCGCCCGCGACCGACCCGCACCCGTCCGGGCAGCAGGCGTACGGGGGCGGGAGCGGCGGCACCGTGAAGGCCTACACGGTCACCGGCGGCCGGGTGGTCTTCGACCTCGGCGCCTCCTCCGCCGAGCTGGTCTCGGCAACGCCGGACTCCGGCTGGCAGATGCAGGTGTGGAAGCAGCCGTACTGGATCCGGGTCACGTTCACCAAGGCGGGCAAGGAGATGTCCGTCTTCTGCACCTGGAACGGCCACCCGCCGCTGGTGGAGACGTACGAGAACTGAGGGCCCGGCCCGTCCGATCCCCGCTCAGTGGAACACCGACGGCGGCGGCTGCGGCGAGGCCACCGCCGAGGCGTCCGCCACGGGGGCCGCGCCGCCCGCGAAGTCGGTCAGGGCCCGGCCGTGCTCGACCCGGCCCGGGTGGGGGTCGCTCGCGACGCGGCGGGTGAACTCGGCGACGGGCAGCTCCCGGTCGGCGGCCACCAGCACCGCGTTGCCGAAGCGTTTCCCCCGCCACACCACCGGGTCGGCGGCCAGCGCCAGGTGCGCGAAGCGCGCCGCGGCCGTCGCGATCTGCCCGCGCAGGTGCGCCAGCGGCGGCCCGTCCGCGAGGTTGGCCACGTACCACCCGCCGGGCGCCAGGGCCCGGCGTACGTCGTCCAGGAACTCGGTGCTCGTCAGGTGCGCCGGGGTGCGCGCGCCGCTGAACACGTCGGCGATCACCAGGTCCGCCCAGCCGTCCGGGACCTTGGCCAGCCCGGCCCGCGCGTCCAGCGTCCGCACCCGGATCCGGGCCTGCGGGTCCAGCGGCAGGTGCTCGCGTACGAAGGCCACCAGGGCGGCGTCGACCTCCACCACCTGCTGGGTGGAGCGGGGGCGGGCGGCGGCCGTGTAGCGGGCGAGGGTGAAGGCACCGCCGCCCAGGTGCACCACGTTCAGGGGCTGCCGCGCCGGGGCGGCGAGGTCGATGAGGTGGCCGATCCGCCGCTGGTAGGCGAAGTCCAGGTGCCCGGGGTCGTCGAGGTCCACGTGCGACTGGGGCGCCCCGTCGATCAGCAGCGTCCAGCCGCCCGCGCGCTCCCGGTCGGGCGCCAGCTCCGCCCGGCCGCCGTCCACCTGCCCGGAGACCGCCTCGGATGCCGCGCGCCCGCGCTGTCTGCCGCCCTTGCCCTTGCCTGCTGCCACCGGACCATTGTCCCCGGCCGCGGCGGGCCCGGAGACAGCCGCCGGCGGGAGGGGCCGGGCGCCGGGCCCCGCCTGATGTCAGGCCCCGCCTGGTGTCAGGGCGCGCCGGGTGTCAGCGGCAGTTGTCGGCGGCCTCGATCAGGCGGGCCGCCTCGCCGAGCGCGGCGCGCAGCACCTCGGGGTCGGTGACCGGGCCGACGGCCTCCGGCGGCAGCAGCCAGCCGCCGGCCTCCGAGGCGGGGGAGACGTCCCCGAACCGCATCCCGCGCCCGTTGGTCTGCGTACAGGCGCTGCCGGGCAGGTCCCAGGCGTCGGCGGTGCCGGGCGGGACGAGGAAGCCGAGGGTGTCGCCGGACCCGTCGTGCAGGACCGGGCCGACCCCGCCGGCCCGGCTCGCGGCGCGGCGGATGATGTCCACGGCCTCCAGCCCCTGCCGGGTGGGCACGGTGACCAGGTCCGGGGCGTCGGCCCCGATGACGGGCCCGGCGGCGACGGCCGGGACCGCCGGGATGCCCGGGACCGCCGGGGCGCCCGGGACTGCAGGGACGGGGGCGTGGGCTGCTGCGCCCTGTGCGGTCGCGGTGTTCATTCCAGTGCTCTCCATACCGGCCTCCACCACCAGAACCCCTCCTCGCTCGCCGTACGCGTGGGGCGGGAGTCACCTCCCACTCCTCATGGGTTCAACGCGGGCCGGCGTCAACCGGTACGGCGGCAAGACGCCGCAAAGGATGGCAGTTCATGGCGGATCCCGGGTGAGATATCCGTTTTGTAGCCAAACACCACATCAAGGGGCCTGCGCTGGCGGTACTTTCATGCGCGCCGGGCCCAGCTCCACGTCACAGCACCGGCGGTGCGTTCCTTGCCAGAGAGGCCACGTCCATGGCGGCGTTCCCGCACTCACCCAACCTGACGTTCCGACGGCTGCGCGGACAGCACTCCGCGGCCGAGTTCGCGGCCATGGTGCGCCGGTCCGCCCGGGAGATCGGAGAAACGGTTTCCTGCGACGCCCGCTACATCGGCCGGGTCGAGTCGGGCGAGATCCGCTGCCCCAACTACGCCTACGAGCGGGTCTTCCTGCACATGTTCCCCGGCCGGTCCCTGGCCGACCTGGGATTCCACCCGCGCGAGGCCGTCCGCGGCCGCCTGGCGCAGCAGCGCACCCCCCACACCCACAAGGAGAGCGACGTGCAGCGTCGCGCGTTCATGGCGGGCGGCTCCGCGACCGTGGCGGCCGCGACGTTCGGCCTCACCCTGCTCGGCGACACCCGCCGTACGCCGCCCTCGCGCGCCGGAGAGGCCGAGGCCGCCGCGGTCGAGGACGCCGTACGGCAGATCCGGCTGCTGGACGACCGGCACGGCGCCGACGCGCTCTACCGCCGGGCCGCGGAGCCGCTGCGCGCCGCGTACGCACTGCTGGACGCGGGCGCGACCCGGCAGTCCACCGAGGACCGGCTGCACGCGGGCGCCGGCGAACTGGCCCTCTCGGTGGGCTGGCTGGCCCACGACTCGGGCCGCTTCGACGACGCCCGCTCGCACTACGCCGAGGCGCTGGCGACGGCCCGGGTCTCGGGGGACGCGGGCCTGGAGGCGCACGCCTTCAGCAACATCGCCTTCCTGGCCCGGGACACCGGCCGGCCGCGCGAGTCGGTACGGGCGGCCCAGGCGGGGCGCCGCGCCGCCCGGTCCCTCGGCTCGCCGCGGCTGCTGTCGCTGCTGGCCCTGCGCGAGGCGGGCGGCTGGGCGGGGCTGGCCGACCGCAGGTCCTGCGAGGACGCGCTGAACCGGGCGCACACCGAGTTCGCCCGCGGCACGGCGGAGGCGGACCCGGAGTGGATGTCCTTCTTCGGCGAGGCCGAGCTGGAGTCGCTGGAGTCGCACTGCTGGGGCACGCTCGGGGAGCACGCCCGCGCGGCCCGGCACGCCCGCCGCGCCGCGGACCTCCAGGACCCGCACTTCGCCCGGAACGTGGCGCTCTACACCGCCGAGCTGGCCGGGGACCTGGCCCGGGCGGGGGCCCCCGACGAGGCCGCCTGGGCGGGCGGCCGGGTCCTGGACCTGCTCGCCGACGTGCAGTCGACGCGGATCCGCTCGCTGCTCTCCGGGACGGCCACGGCCCTGGTCCCGCACCAGCGCAGCCCGCGGGTGGCGGCGTTCCTGCAGCGCCACGCCATGGCCTGACCGCCGCTGGGGCCCGCCCCGCCCGGCGCCAGCGGCGGCGGCCCCGCCCCCGGCCGGTCCGGGCTCGGCCCGTCCGGCCCGGTGGGGCCGCGGACCCGGGCCGCGATCCCCCGGACGGGCCCTACGCCTCGAGGTGCCCGGTGTCGTTCCAGCGCTCCAGCGCGGGCGCCCCGTACGCCCAGCCCAGCACCGACAGCGAGGTCGGCTCCAGGCGGATGCGCGCGCCGAAGGAGGCCTCGAAGCCGAGCCAGCGGGCGGCCAGGGTGCGCAGGATGTGCCCGTGGGCGAAGACCAGGACGTCGCGCTCCGCCGAGCGGGCCCAGGCGACCACCTCGTCGGCGCGGGCCGCGACGTCGGCGACGGACTCGCCGCCGGGCACCCCGTCGCGCCAGATCAGCCAGCCCGGGCGGACGGCCTGGATCTCGGCCGGGGTCATGCCCTCGTAGTCGCCGTAGTCCCACTCCATCAGCGTGTCCCACGGCTCCGCGCGGGCGCCGAAGCCCGCGAGGTCGCAGCTTTCGCTCGCGCGGACCAGCGGGCTGGTGCGGACCTCCACGCCGGGCAGGGCGCCCCACGGCTCCTGGGCCAGCCGCTCGCCGAGCAGCTTCGCGCCCCGCCGGCCCTCCTCCAGCAGGGGCACGTCCGTGCGTCCGGTGTGCTTGCCGAGCCGGGACCATGCGGTCTGGCCGTGCCGGGCCAGGAGGATGCGGGGGGCCATCGGTGATTTCTCCCGGTCGAGAGGGGTTCGCGCCCCTTCGGGCACTTCTATCGTCCGACCATCATCCATCACATGAACACCAGGCAACCCAGGAGTCCGAACACACGTCTTAGCCCGTATGACTCATCGGCAGATGCCCACCCGCTGGTGGGCCGAACTGCTGCTCCTGGGGCTCCTCTACGGCGCGTACACCGGCGGCAGACTCCTCGCCCGGGGCGATGTGCACCTCGCCGTCGATCACGGCCTCGCCATCCTGAGGGCCGAGGAACTCCTCGGGATCGACTTCGAGCGGCCCCTGAACCGGCTCTTCACCCGGCACGGGCCGCTCGGCGTACCCGCCGACTTCGTCTACGCCTCCCTGCACTACCTCGTCACCCCGGCCGTGCTCGTCTGGCTGTACCTGCGCCGCCCCGCCCACTACCGCGCGGCCCGCACCTGGCTGATCGCCTCCACCCTGCTCGGGCTCGTCGGCTTCTCCCTGATGCCCACCTGCCCGCCGCGGCTCCTCGACGCCGCGTACGGGTTCACCGACACGATGGCCCAGTACAGCGCGTACGGCTGGTGGGGCGCCGAGGCCAGCGCCCCGCGCGGGATGGGCGGCCTGACCAACCAGTACGCGGCCATGCCGAGCCTGCACGTCGGCTGGGCCCTGTGGTGCGGGATCCTGCTGTGGCAGCACGGCCGCCGGCCGCTGGTCAGAGCCCTCGGCATCGCCTACCCGGCCTTCACCGCCCTGGTGGTCATGGGCACCGCCAACCACTACTTCCTCGACGCGGCCGCCGGGGCCGCCGTGATGGGCGCCGGGTACCTCATCGCCGGCGCGCTCTCGCGCCGCACGGCGCACCGCCTGCCGAGCACGAGCCAGAGCCAGAGCCAGAGCCCGTCCCGAACAGCGGGTTTCGGCAGTACGCCCCCGGTTGTCAGTGGCGGATGGGACACTTCCGCCCGTGAGCTCCTACCCTCCCAGCGGCCCGCCCCGGACGACGACACTGCGGCAGCGGCTCGCTGACCTGCGCGGCCCCGCCGTGCCGCCCCGTCCGCTCGACGCCCGCGCGCTGGCGGCGCTCGCCGCCAACCCCGGCTGCGGCAGACGCGCCCTCCTCGACGGCGCCGGCGTGGACAAGACCGCCCTCGCCGCGGCCCTCGGCTCACCCGCCCCCTTCGGCCAGTCCCAGTTCGCGATCGTCCGCGGCAACTCCTTCGAGGCCAAGGTCAAGGGCGACGGCGGGGCGGCCCTGCTGCGGCTCGTCCACCTGCACCTCGGCGGTGCCGCCGAGCCGCCCGGCCCCGGCGCCCGCGTCCCCGACCTCACCGCGGCCGGGCCCGAGGGCCGGGCCGCCCGCACCGCGCTCGCCCTGCGCGAGGCCACCGCCGCCGGCGCCTGGACCCTGCTGGACCACCCCATGCTGGCCCTGGAGGTCGCCGGCACCCCCGCCTATCTGGAGCCGGACGCCGTCGTGGTGCATCCCGACGGCCGCTGGACCGTGGTGGAGATCAAGTCGTTCCCGCTGATCGACGGAGCCGCCGACCCCGCCAAGGTCGGCGCCGCCGCCCGGCAGGCCGCCGTCTACGTCCTGGCCCTGGAGAAGACCGCCGAGAAGCTGCCCGCCGCCACCGTCGGGCACACCGCGCTGCTCGTCTGCCCGAAGGACTTCTCCAACCTGCCCGCCGCCGCCCCCGTGGACCTGCGCCGCGAGCGCTCGGTGACCCTGCGCCAGCTGGACCGGCTCACCCGCGTCGAGGAGCTGGCCGCCGCCCTGCCCGAGGGGCTCAGCTTCGACCCGCAGCGGCCCGCCGAGGAGCTGACCGAGGCGGTCGCCGCCGTCTCCGCCGCCTACGCCCCCGAATGCCTGTCCGCCTGCGAACTGGCCTTCCACTGCCGCGAGCGGGCCCGCGCCGCCGACGAGGCCGCCGCCCTGGGCCGCTCCGTACGGGGCGAGCTCGGCGCGTTCACCACGGTCGGCGAGGCCCTCGCGGCCGCCGCGGGCCACGGCTCCCCCGACGATCCGGCCGCGGCCGCGCTGCACCGGGCGGCCCGGCTGCGCGCCGAGGCCCTCCAGGAGGCCGCATGCCGCTGCTGAACACCCTCGCCCGGCTGGAGGCCGTCCGCACCGGCCGGGCCCAGGCGCTGGCGACCGTACGCCACCGGCACCTGTCCGACCGCCCCCTGGTCCTCGTCCCACTGACCACCGCGGGCGAGGCGGGCGCCCCGCTCGGCGCGCTGATCGGCACCGACCCGGACGAGCCGCGGCTGCTGGTCGTGCCGCAGCCCCGCGACCGGGACCTGCGCTGGGCCTTCCTCGCCGAGCTCGCGGACGTCGTGCTGCCGTACGTGGAGGCGTACGCGGACGAGGTCGAACAGGTCGAGCGCACCGAGACCGACCCGGAGACGGGCGCCCGCAGCAAGGTCGCCGCCGAGCTGTGCCTGGACGCCCCGCAGCTCGTCGTGCCCAGCCGGGCCGGCATCGAGTACGTACGGCTCCTGGGCCGGTCGATGCGGTTCCGCCGCACGGCCGAGGAGGACCCCGACAACCCCTACCCGGCGCCCGCACGGGTGCCGCTGCTGGGCCGCTGGCTCACGCACCTCGGCGAGCGCGCCCGCGTCCCGGGCTCCTCGATGCTGCTCGCGGCGAGCGAGCTGCTGGCCCGGCACTGGGCGACCGGCCAGAGCAACCTGGAGGACCAGCACCTGGGCGCCCTGCTGGCCTGGCTGGCCCCGCCGCAGGGCATGACGGGCGCCGAGGCCGCCCTGCGGGCCGAGCTGGGCCGCGACGGCGCCGGGCAGCTGCTGGTCCCGCCCGCGGGCCCCGCCACCGACCCGGCCTTCGACAACAAGCTGCTGGCCCCCGCGATGGCCCGCTACGACGCGGCGCGCACCGCCGGCCGCCCCGGCGACCTGGAGCGCGCCGAGGAGGCCGTACGGGAGCTGGTCGCGCAGCAGATGCGCCCGACCTGGCGGGCGGTGTGGCAGTCCCTGGAGCTCCTGCGCGCCCTGCCCCCCGGCGAGCGGGCCGAGGAGCGCTGGACCCGCGACCGCTGGTCCTACACCGGCCACCGCGACCGGGTCCGGGCCGGCGAGCCGCCGCAGCCGCGCCGCGACGACGCGGTGACCGCGGCCCAGAAGCTGGCGACGCGGGAGACCGAGCAGGTCCGCCTCGACGCCCAGGAAGCCCTAGACGACCCGCTGGTGATGGCGGGCCGGCGGCTCGCGGGCGAGGCCTTCGCGGGCGAGGTCACCGCGGTGGTGATGGAGTGGACGGAGTCCAAGCGGCCCAGTCCGCGGCCTCTGGTGACCGTGGCCACCGAGGACCGGCCGCAGCTCGCCGAGGGCGGCGGCGGCAAGGTGTACCGCTCCCTGGAGGGGCGCCCGCAGAGCGCGCAGTTCGTGCGGTACGAGCCGGACGGGCAGATCGTGCTGCGGCTGCTGGACAAGATGGGCCGCGGCCGGGACCCGGAGCCGGGCTCGGTGCCGGAGAAGGGCGAGCGGGTGTGCTGGACGCTGTTCGAGCACGACGCCCGCGGCGGCCCGAAGCTGCCCGACCCCGAGCGGACGCCGTGGACGCACGGCGGCCCGCCCGGATCCACGACCGCCGCCGCCTGGCTGCCCGACGCCGTGACCGACGAGGACATCCTGTGACCCGGAGCGCCCCCGACGCCCCCCACTCCCCCGAGTCCCCCGGCTCCCCCGCCGTCCGCAACACCTCCGGCGAGCCCTTCGACCCGGGGGCGGCCGCAGCCGAGGCGACCGCCGCCATCCTGCGCGACACGCTGCACGGGCCCGAGCGGGGCGTGGTCGTCGACTCCCCGCCCGGGGCCGGCAAGTCCACCCTCGTGGTGCGCGCCGCCCGGGAGCTGGCCGCGGCCGGACGCCGGCTGATGGTGGTGGCGCAGACGAACGCGCAGGTCGACGACCTGGTGCTGCGGCTCGCCGACAAGGACCCGGAGCTGAAGGTCGGCCGGCTGCACAGCAGCGACGCCGACGCGTACGACCCGGCGCTGCGCGAGCTGCCGTCGGTGACCCTCTCGGCCAAGCCGAAGGACCTGGCCGAGCTGCCGATCACCATCTCCACCGCGGCGAAGTGGGCGTACGTGAAGGACGCCGAGCCGTGGGAGCACGCCATCGTCGACGAGGCGTACCAGATGCGCTCGGACGCGCTGCTGGCCGTGGCCGGGCTGTTCGAGCGGGCCCTGTTCGTCGGCGACCCCGGGCAGCTGGACCCCTTCAGCGTGGTCGGCGCCGAACAGTGGGCGGGGTTGTCGTACGACCCGTCGGCCTCGGCGGTCTCCACGCTGCTGGCGCACAACCCGCAGCTGCCGCAGCACCGGCTGCCGGTGTCCTGGCGGCTCCCGGCGACGGCAGCGCCGCTGGTCTCCCGCGCCTTCTACCCGTACAGCCAGTTCCGCAGCGGGACCGGCCCCGGCGAGCGCCGGCTCGCGTACGGGGTCCCCTCGGACGGGTCGGGCCCCGACCGGGTGCTGGACGAGGCCGCCGAGTCGGGCTGGGGCCTGCTGGAGCTGCCCGCCCGGCACACCCCGCGCACCGACCCGGAGGCGGTGCGGGCGGTGGCCCTGGTGGTCCGCCGGGCCCTGGACCGCGGGGCGGTGACCTCCGACGAGCAGGAGGCCGGCCCGGTGCCGCTGACCGCCGAGCGGATCGCGGTCGGCACCGCCCACCGCGACCAGGCGGCGGCGGTCCGCGCGGCGCTGGCTGACCTCGGGGTCACGGGTGTGACGGTGGACACTGCGAACCGGCTCCAGGGCCGGGAGTACGACCTGACGGTGGTGCTGCACCCGCTGTCGGGCCGGCCGGACGCGACGGCCTTCCACCTGGAGACGGGCCGGCTGTGCGTGCTGGCCTCCCGCCACCGGCACGCCTGCGTGGTCGTGGCCCGGGCGGGGATCGCGGAGCTCCTGGACGACCACCCGTCCACGGAGCCGGTCCAGTTGGGGGTAACGGTCAAATTCCCGGATGGTTGGGAGGCGAACCACTCCGTCCTGGCCCACCTCGCGGAACACCGGATCACCTGGCGGCCCTGAGCCGGGCCACGGGCGGCGGCCCGCCCGACCCCGGCCCCGGTGCGACACCCCCGACCGCCGGACGGAGTCCGGCACGCCGCCGGAGGCGGCCGATGGATGCAGCCCGGACGGCTGGGAGGCCAACCACTCCGTCCTGGCCCACCTCGCGGAACACCGGATCACCTGGCGGCCCTGAGCCGGGCCACGGGCGGCGGGCCCTCTTGCGCCCCGTTGGACAATGGAGGGTGGCCCGGTTGGCCCGGGAAGACCGGTACGCGCGCCGGGCGTCCGGTACGCGCGGCAGGAGCAGCAGAGGAGAGGACACGCATGGCAGAGCCCGAGCGGACCGAGCGGAAGCTGCGGCCGGCGCCGCTGCTCTTCGAGCCGTCGGAGGCCGTCGCGGACCCGGAGCACTTCTTCGACCTGGAGTCGATCGAGGATCCGCGCGAGCTGCTGGCCCGCGCCACCGAGCTGACGCTCGCCTTCCGGGCGGCCGCGGAGCGGGCCACGGAGTTCCAGGCGGTGGCGGCCGCGCAGCTGGCCGATCCGCGCCGGTTCGACCGCCTGGACCCAGCGGTGATCGCCGCCGAGGCGGAGTGGACCGAGGACTACGCCCTCAAGATGATCGAGTTCGGGGAGACCCTCCAGCGGGCCGGGGGTCCGGGTTCGGCGTAGCCGACAGCCGGCGCCCGCGCCCCGGCGCACGCCGGGGCGCACATCCACCCGCCGGCGCGCGCGCCAGGCGCACAACCCCGCGCACTGGCCGAAACCATCGCCCCCCTGGCATATGCGGGCGCAACATACCGCACGGGCCACCGCCACGTCCGAGTTTTCCGTAACTCCTGGAAACCGGACCACTACGCGGGGTAGACCGTTCCGCATGACGACGCTGACGGCTTCCTCCTACCCCGCCCCCGCCCAGGCCGCCGCCCGCACGGCCGGCCATGTCACCGCACAGGGCGCCGCCTGGCTCGCCTCCGCGTCCGCACAGCCGCAGCACACCCTCGAGGCCTGGGAGGCCCGCCCCGACGCCCCGGCGGTGCTGCCGTGCGGGACCGCGTTCGACGTCGTCAACGTCCCCGCCGTCCTCGGCCGCCGGATGCTGGACCTGCTCTGGGCCGAGGGGCCCGGCTGCGGGCCCGTCGCCGCGCACCGGGGCCGGATGCTGCTGTTCGCCACCACCGGCACCGCGCACCGGCTGCCCGCGCTGCTGGCCTGGGAGGAGTGGGGCAGTCCGGTGCCCGCGCCGATCTGCCACGGCCGCGGCGACGCCGTCACCGTGCCGCCGCTGGACGCGGTGCCCGGCCCGGCGCGCTGGCTGGTGGCGCCCGACACCCGCTCCCCGTGGCTGCCCGGACCCGAGGCGCTGCTGTGGGCGTACGTCCGCGCCGCCCGAGCTGCGGATATCGATTTTTCCTTCCGGGCCACCTCCTGCTAATGTCTTCCTCGTCAGCAAGCGCCGCTAGCTCAGTTGGTTAGAGCAGCTGACTCTTAATCAGCGGGTCCGGGGTTCGAGTCCCTGGCGGCGCACCGACGGAGGAAGGCCTCCCACGCGAGTGGGGGGCCTTCTTCGTTTCCCGAAACCAGTTCCCCGCCAGGCCCCGGAGCCCCGGAGCTCCCCGGAGCCGGCCCGCTCAGGTCGTGATCTTGACCGTGTACGCGCCCGACGGGGTCCGGTCCGCCACCTCGATCCTGATCCGCTCGCCCGGCACCGTGAACGACTCCCCCACCTCCAGCGGCGCGTCCGCCAGCGGCGGGTACACCGACCGGTCCCAGCAGGCCTCGGAGTCCGGGTGCCCGTCGAGCACCTCGATCGGCCCGCCGCCCGACGCCGGCTCGTTGCGCACCCGGTAGACCAGGACGCCCTCGGTGCAGGTGTCCCCGTCGTTGCCGGCGGAGCCGCGCGCCTCGACGGCGATGGCGCTGCCGGGTCCCGTGCGGATCACCGCGAGCCGGGTTCCGCCCGTGGCGCCCGGCTCCGGGGAGCGGCCGAGCGGCTGGAGGGTGTGGAGGGAGGAGCCGGACTGGACGCAGTCCACCTGGCTCGAGTCCAGCCAGCCCAGCTTCCACTTGTTCCAGCCGAACGGGTCCGGGGCCATCCCGAACTGGCTGCCCATGACGTCCCAGTCGCCGACGTACGTGTCCCAGTCGCCCTTGCCGTCCGTGGGCCGGTGGTAGAGGTCGGGCAGGTCGAAGACGTGGCCGGTCTCGTGCGCCAGGACGTTGCGGTCCGGAGGGTGGCGCTCGAAGACGGTGACGATCCGCCGCAGCTCCGCCCCGTCGGCCTGGATCGGCCGGTCGAAGTTGACGACCTTGGTGGCGTCCGAGTCCACCCCGGGCGCGTCGGGGTCGGCGACGAAGTACACGACGTCGTACTGCGCGAAGTCCACCTCCCGGTCGGCCGCGGTGACCGCGTCGCGCAGGTAGGCGGCCCGGTCCCCGGCGGGCCAGTCCCGCTGTATCCCGTACGCGGTGGACGGCTTGGGCATCGTGATCCAGTGCGGCTGCGGGTGCGGGGCCAGGTGGAACCTGCCGTAGGAGGCCCGCTCGAAGAAGTCGCTGGTGGCGGGGAAGTAGTCGCCCGCCAGCTCCCCGGTCGCGAGGCCCGGGCGGTGGTCGGGGAAGGAGAGGAAGACCATGACCGCGTTCAGGGTCCGGCGGGGTCTGGGGTAGGCGCGGTTCCAGGTGTCCAGGCCCAGGGAGTGGTGCGCCGAGGTGCGGGTCAGGGCGCAGGGCCCGGCCCCCGGATCGGCGGACGCGGGTCCCGCGACGAGCGACGTGGCGGCGAGCGCCGTCAGGGAGGTGAGCGCGGCCGCCGTGCTGCGCAGGTGGAAGCGGTCCACTCCCCCGGGTGTCTGCTGTCGCGGCACATCGACCTCCGGCGGTGGGTTAGTACCATCTCGTCCCACCCTGACCGGATTGTCGTACTGATGCCCTGTTCCGGTGCCCCACCCGAGTGAGGGGTACGGCAAGCCGGTGACCCCGGCGGTTCACCCCCTTGCCTACGGAACGTCACGACCGATCACGGGAGATCAGCAGGCGTGCACAGACGCTCACAGCCGTGCGGAATCGGTCGCCCGACCGGCCGCCGAGCAGCCGTCAGCACACCGAAGTGCCGCCCCCCACACGGCGACGCCGCTGGATAGGGCCGTCCGGCTGCCTCTATGATCGGCACACTTTCCTGCACGGACACACACGAGCACTGCGGGAGCCAACGGTGAGCGGAACCACGGACGAAACCGGTTCGGCGGCCGACAGCATCCGATCGGCCATTACGGAGCGTCACCAAGCAGTGCCTGTCATCCCGCCCTCACCCGCCCGCACCGAGTCCGAACTGCGCGACTACCGGGCCGCCTTCAACGCCGCCCACCTCGCCATGGCCGTCGTCGACCGCGGCGGCTACGTCGTCGCCGCCAACGCGGCCCTCGCCACCCTCCTCGGCACCGAGCCGCACACCCTCGTCGAGCAGAGCGCCGCCGACCTCGTCGACCTCGGCGCGGAGGCCCGTACCTGGCAGGCCTACCAGGAGGTGCTGCGCGGCCGGCAGGCCCGGCTGCGCTGCACCCGCCGCCTCAAACACCCCGACGGGCACTCGCTGTGGACCGAGGTCACCCTCGGGCCGGTGCCCGGGACCCGGGACGTGCTGCTGTCCGTCGCCGACATCAGCGACCGCCGCGACCTCCAGGCCCGGCTGCGGCACCTCCAGATGCACGACCCGGTCACCCGGCTGCCCAACCGCGCCCTGTTCTTCGAACGGCTCTCCGCCGCCCTGGAGGCCTCCTCGTACGAGCACGGCGGCACCGGCCGGATCGGCCTGTGCTACCTGGACCTGGACGGCTTCAAGGCCGTCAACGACACCCTCGGCCACCGCGTCGGCGACCGGCTGCTGACCGCGGTCGCGGCCCGGCTGACGCAGTGCGCCGACCAGTCCGGGTACGGGCGCACCGGCGGCCACTTGGTGGCGCGGCTCGGCGGCGACGAGTTCGCCCTCCTCGTGGAGGACTCCACCGGCACCGAGCAGCTCGCGGACCTCGCCCGCAGCGTCCTGGCCGCCGTACAGGAGCCGTTCGACCTGGCCGGGCAGCGGCTGTCGGTGTCCGCGTCGATCGGCGTGGTGGAGCGGGCCACGGACGGCACGTCGGCCACCGGGCTGATGCAGGCCGCCGACACGACGCTGTACTGGGCGAAGGCCGACGGAAAGGCCCGCTGGACCCTGTTCGACCCGGAGCGCAACGCCCACCGGATGACCCGGCAGGCCCTCAGCTCCACGCTCCGCCCGGCCGTGGAGCGCGGGGAGTTCGAGCTGGAGTACCAGCCGCTGGTGGACCTGGAGAGCGGGGCGGTGCGCGGGGTGGAGGCGCTGGTGCGCTGGAGCCACCCCCAGTTCGGCAGTCTGACGCCGAATCGGTTCATCGGGATCGCCGAAGAGGACGGCTCCATCGTCCAGTTGGGCCGCTGGGTGCTGCGGACGGCCTGCCGGCAGGCCCGGCGCTGGCAGATCGAGCACCCCAGCGACTCGCCGGTCTTCGTGTCGGTGAACGTCGCGGTCCGCCAGGTGTGGGACTCGGACCTGGTCGGCGACGTCGCGGAGATCCTCGCCGAGACCGGGCTGGCGCCGCAGCTGCTGCAACTGGAGCTCACCGAGTCCGCGGTGATGGGCTCCGCGGGGCGGCCGCTGCAGGCCCTGCAGGCTCTGAGCGACATGGGCGTGCGCATCGCCATCGACGACTTCGGCACCGGATACTCGAACCTGGCCTATCTGAGCCGGCTCCCGGTGAGCGTGCTGAAGCTGGACGGCTCCTTCGTCCGCGGCTTCCGCTACGACGAGGGCACCCACCCCAACCCGGCCGACGAGACCATCGTCGAGGCCCTCGTACAGCTCGCGCACCGGCTGGGCCTGACGGTCACCGCGGAGTGCGTGGAGACCGCCGGGCAGGCGGCCCGGCTGCGGCGCGTCGGCTGCGACACCGGGCAGGGCTGGCTGTACTCCCGGGCCGTCGCCCCGGACCGGATCGCCGAGATGATCGGCACCCGCCCCGGCGCCCGCGACTCCGGCTGACCCCCGCGCCCGCCCGGCGGCGCACCGCCGCCCCGCACCCGGGATGCGGGGTGCGGGGCGGGGTGCCGCTCGGCGCGGGGTGGGGGGATCAGCAGGCGCCGAGGTCCTTCCAGACGCCCCATTCGCCCGTGGTGCCCGGTTCCTCGTTCTGCGTCCACCACTGGGCCTTCCACTTGCGGCCCTTGTGGGAGACCTCGCTGCCGCCGGTGTAGACGGTTCCCGCGACGTAGGCCGGGGCCGTGCAGGCCGAGGGGGGCGGAGTGGTCGGCGGGGTCGTCGGCGGAGTGGTGGGCGGAGTGGTCGGCGGAGTGGTGGGCGGAGTGGTCGGGGGCTGCGTGGTGCCGCCGAGGGCGTCCGAGATCTGGTTCAGCAGTGTGGTGTGGTCGTCCAGGCCGAGCAGGGAGTACATCATCGCCCCCGCGAGGCCGCGGCTCTTGCCGTAGTCGACGCGGGCCTGGACGGACTTCTGGTTCAGGCCGGTGAAGAACTCGCCGTCCTTGTAGAAGTACGAGGCCTTGGCCTGGTCGTCCCAGAAGGTCGTCGCCGGGTTGTCGACGATCCCGCCGAGCTCCTTGTAGTTGGCGATGCCGGCCTGCTGGGAGGTCGGGCGGGCGCCGGAGGGGCCGGTCGCGCTCTGCGCGAGGCCGTGGGTCGTCCCGGCGGGGACGCCCTTCCAGCCGCGGTAGTAGAACTCGTAGCCCAGGGTCAGCTTGCCCGCGGGGAAGCCGCCGGCGATGCCGTAGGCCGGGTTGCCGTCGAGCCAGGAGTCGACGGCGTTCTTGATGCCGTACTTCTGGGTGCCCGGAGCGATCGGGTCCGTCGGGTCGGCGGGCGAGTCCAGCAGCGGCGACTGGTGGTAGGTCGGCCCGTCGCCGTCCCAGGCGCCGTGCATGTCGTACGTCATGATGTTCGCGTAGTCGAGGTACGCGCCGATCTTGTCCGTCTCAATGTACTTGATCTTGTCCTGGCCGGCCGGGAGGGCCGCGGTCAGCAGGTACTTCTTCCCGCCGTTGGCGGCGCCGTACGCGTCGAGCTGCTTGCGGAACTCGGCCAGCAGCAGGGTGAAGTTCTGCTTGTCCTCGGGGGCGTAGTGGTTGCCGAGGTGGCCGCCGGGCGAGCCCGGGTACTCCCAGTCGATGTCGATGCCGTCGAAGACGCCGGCCGCGCTGCCGGGGCCGCCGAAGCCGTCGGCCTTGGGCAGGTTGCCCTTGATGTACTGGTCGATGCAGGAGGAGACCAGCTTCTTGCGGCTCGCATCGGTCTTGGCCGCGTCGCTGAAGTACTTGGAGTACGTCCACCCGCCGATCGAGATGTTGATCTTCAGGTGGGGGTACTTGGCCTTGAGCTGCTTGAACTGGTTGAAGACGCCGACGATCGGCTGGTCCCACTTGTCGGCGACGCCGCTGACGCTGTCCGCAGCGCCGAAGGACTTCTGGTAGTCGGCGTAGGAATCGCCCGCGCCGTCACCGGCGTTGGGGTTGTTGTCGTCGCCCGCCGCCTTGTTCGCCTCGAAACAGGTCAGGTCGGTGGGGTGGATGTTGCCGAACGAGTAGTTGATGACGTCGAGCTTGCCCGCTATGCCGCGGGTGTCGAGGTGCTTGGGGTAGAAGGCGTTCCCGTACACGCTCCACTGGTCGTAGTACGCGATGCGGACGTTGCCGCTGCCGCCGGCCGCGGCATCGGCGCCGGCTGCCTGGGCGGTGCCGAGACCCGCGAAGCCGGCCAGCGCTCCGGCTGCCAGCGCGGCCGTGGCGGCGGCCGCGATGAGGGGGTTGCGGATGTGCATGAACTGCCTCCGGGAAGTGGGAGGGGAAGGCAAGAGGTTCGGGTGGGAGAAGTGATAGCGATCACCGACGGACCCCGTCAATGGTTTGGACCAAAGAAGGACTAGACCATTCGACCGCCAAATCCCCTCGTCAGAGGCGTGCGATGGCGCGAAAAACCGCCCGCCACCCCGGGTGACGAGCGGTTTAAGGGTGCCTTAGGACACGCTGCCGCAAGGTTTCGGCAACGAACCAGCCGTATCCCGTTCGTACGCCATCAGTCAGCTCGCGTCCCTTCGGCCACCATCCCGTACGCATCTGCGACGAGCTCGTACGAACGCAGCCGGGCCGCGCCGCTGTGCGCGCTGGAGGTCAGCATCAGCTCGTCGGCCCCCGTGCGCTTGGCGAGGGCGTCGAGCCCGGCGGTGACCTCGTCGGGCGTACCGTGCACGACGTTGGCGAGCCAGCTGTCGACGAACTCCCGCTCCAACGGCGAGTAGTCGTACGCGGCGGCCTCCTCGGGGCTCGGGATCAGCCCGGGCCGGCCGCTGCGCAGCCGCAGCATCGACAGCGCCCCCGTCAGCACCTGGGCGCGGGCGGCCCCGTCGGTGTCGGCGGCCAGCGTCGAGACCCCGATCAGGGTGTACGGGGCGTCCAGCACGGCCGAGGGGCGGAAGCTCTGGCGGTAGAGGTCGAGCGCGGGCAGGGTGCCGGCCGCCGAGAAGTGGTGGGCGTACGCGAAGGGCAGGCCGAGCTCGCCGGCGAGGCGGGCGCTGAACCCGGAGGAGCCGAGCAGCCACAGCGGCGGGCGCCCCGTCGGCCCCTGCACCGGGCCGGGCACGGCGTGCACGCGGGCGTAGGGGTGGGCGTCGGGGAAGTCGTCGTCGAGGAAGCGGATCAGCTCCGCGAGGCGGCGGGGGAATTCGTCGGCCGCCTCGTCGAGCCGGCCCGGCCCGCGCAGCGCGGCGGCGGTGCGGCCGTCGGTGCCCGGGGCGCGGCCGAGGCCGAGGTCGATGCGGCCCGGGGCGAGCGCCTCGAGGGTGCCGAACTGCTCGGCCACGGCGAGCGGTGCGTGGTTGGGCAGCATGACCCCGCCCGAGCCGAGCCGGATGCGGGAGGTGTGGGCGGCGAGGTGGGCGAGGATCACGGCCGGGGAGGAGCTGGCCACACCGGGCATGGAGTGGTGCTCGGCGGCCCAGTGGCGGTGGTAGCCGCGGGCCTCGGCGAGCCGCGAGATCGCCACGGAGGTGCGCAGGGCCTCGGTCGCGGTGCTGCCGGCTCCGACCGTGACGAGGTCCAGCACCGAGAGCGGCACCGGCGCCCGGCCGCGGGCGGCGCCCCGGATCGCGTCGGCGCTCCCGGCGGCCCGGTCGGGCGTTCCGGCCGCGCGGTCGGCGCCTCCGGCCGCCCGGTCCGCCGCCCCGGCCGCGCCTCCGACGCCGGCTCCGCCGACTGCTCCGGTGTCACTCATCGTCGCTCCCGTCTCGCATCCACATTCGTACGAAGAACTCGAACCATGGGCTTCCGGCGGGCATTCCCACCCATTCGAGAGCGCGCTCATGACCTTGGCATATGCCAATGGATTAGGCCCTGGCAGGGGGACATGATTGAGCCATCAATCTCATCAACAGGCGCTCCACGTGGGCCTCTTGATGGCTATCGTGGTAGGGCAAGCGGTAACAACCTGCTAGGGGGAAACCGTGGCGCTGAAGCCCGAGCCGACCGCGCCGTTCCACTCGGTGCAGTACGCCCTGCGCGTACTCGAAACGATCGCCCGCCACACCGGCGGTGTGACCGACGTACAGATCGCGCGTGAGACCGGCCTGCCCGCGGTCCACCTCGCCCCCATGCTGCTCATGCTGCGCCGCGAGGGGTACGTGCTCCAGGTCTCCGACGGCGCCTACGCCATAGGGGACTCACTCGTCCTGCTCGGCTCGGGCATAGACAAACAGCAGGCCCTGCAGCACAAGCTCCAGGACACCCTGGACAGGCTGCGGGACTCGGTGGGCGCGGCGGTCTACATCAGCCGGTACGTGGACGGCGAGGTGAAGATCACGCAGTTCGCGGACAGCCCGCGCACCCCGAAGGTGCACGAGTGGGTCGACTTCCGATCCGCCGCGCACGCCAGCGCCGTAGGCAAGTGCCTGCTCACCCAGCTCGACCAGAACGGGCGCCGGGACCACCTGTCCCGGCACAAGATCGCCCGGCTGACGTCGAAGACGATCGTGAACGAGCGGATCCTGTTCTCCAAGCTCGACAGCCAGCCGGCCACCGTCCCGGTCCTGGACCTCCAGGAGTACGCGGTCGGCACGGTCTGCGCCGCGGTGCCGATCACCGCCGGAGCCGCGGTGGGCTGCCTCGCGCTGTCGATGCCGGTCGAGCACGCGCACCGGCTGCGGGCCGCCGCGGACACCCTGAACCGGAAGGCGGCGCCACTGCTGCTCTCGCTCGCTCTGTGACGCGGCTCACGGGGGAAGCCGCGCCAAGGAGGATTCGGGCCGGAAGGCCTGGGCTCCGGCTCCGCAGACACTGCCCGGACCCGGGCGCGAGGAAACACCGGGGAGAAACGAAAAACGCGGGACGAAAAAAACGCGGGAGAAAACACTTCGGGCGGTTTCCGGTGAACCGGAAACCGCCCGAAGGACAGGTGCGCCGCCAGGGACTCGAACCCCGGACCCGCTGATTAAGAGTCAGCTGCTCTAACCAACTGAGCTAGCGGCGCCTGCTGACAGAGAAAATACTACCTGGTCCCGAGGGGTGCTCCAAACCAGATCCCCGGCTCAGCCCTCCAGCAGCCCCGCGCGCCCGTGCGCGGCGTACGAGGCGAGCAGTGCGGTCAGGGAATCCGGGTCCAGCAGGCGGTAGCCGCCGGTGGCCGGTGTGCCCCGGGCGTCGCCCGCCGCGCCCGGCCGGCCCGGGGCGCCCGGGGGCCGCCACCAGACGGGGTCCGGGCCGGGGGCGTCCGCCGACCGGGGCCGGGGCAGGAAGGCCGCGCGGCGCAGGGCGACGCGGTGGATCTTGTTCGTCGCCGTGGTCGGCATGGCCCGGACGATCCGGACGTAGCGGGGGGCCATCTTCGTCCCCAGGTCCGGCTGGGCCGCCAGGAACGCGGCGAACGCCTCCGGGCGGAACTCCTCCCCCTCGCGCAGGGCGATCGCCGCCATGACCTGGTCGCCGGCGGCCTCGTCCGGCACCGCGTACACGGCGACCGCGGCCGCCGGGGACCAGCGGGCCAGGATGTTCTCGATCACCGCTGCGGCCAGGTTCTCGCTGTCGACCCGCAGCCGGTCGTCCGTACGGCCCGCGAAGTACAAGAACCCCTCGGCATCGCGGTAGAAGAGGTCGCCGGTCCAGTACCAGCCGCCGCGGGTGCGGTCCGCCTCGGCCCCGGGGTTTCGCCAGTAGCCCTCGAACAGGCTGCGGCCGCGGTTGACGAGCTCGCCGATCGCGGCGGAGCCGTTGCACAGGCGGCCGCGGTCGTCGAACGCGGCGGGCGGGCATTCGGCGCCGGTCTCCGGGTCGACCACGGCCAGGTCGTCGCCGGGCGCCGCCCGGCCGAGGGCGCCGGGCGGGGTGTCCGGGCTCCTCTGGACGGAGGCGCCGCCCTCGGTGGCCCCGTACCCCTCCACCAGCCGGACCCCGAAGCGCTCGGCGAAGCGCGCCGCGTCCACCGCCCCGGCCTCGGTGCCGAAGCCGAGGCGCAGGGTGTGGTCGCGGTCGTCGGGGCGGGGGTCGGTGGCCAGCAGGTACTGCACGGCCCGGCCGACGTACGTGAAGTAGGTCGCCCCGTAGGCGCGGACGTCGCCCAGGAAGGCGGAGGCGGAGAAGCGGCGGCGCAGGGCCACCGGGGCGCCGCCGACGAGGGCGGGCAGCCAGTCGGCGATCACGGCGTTGCCGTGGAAGAGCGGCATGCAGACGTAGTGGACGTCGTCCGGGGTGACACCGAAGCCGCGGGCCAGCGAGGCGCCCGCGGCGGCCAGCCGGCCCTGCGTGCAGACGGCGGCCTTGGGGGCTCCGGTGGAGCCGGAGGTGAAGTAGAGGAGGAAGCGGGAGCCGGGGCCGGGGCCCGGGCGCGCGACCACGGCCTCCCCGGGCGCGGCGGCGGCGTACGGGGCGAGGAGGTCGGCGTACTCCTCGGTGCCGGTCACCAGGATCCGGACGCCGGGCAGGTCGAGGCCGCGCAGGAGCGGCAGGTGGGCGGGCTCCGTGACCAGGATCCGGCAGTCGGTGTGCAGGATGTCCCGGGCCAGCTCGGGGCCGCGGCGGGTGGGGTTGATCCCGGCGACGGCGGCCCCGGCGAGGGCCGCCGCGCCGAGCCAGAACGGGAACTCCGGGGTGTTGTCGAGCAGCACCCCGATGTGCGGTTCGGCCCCCGGCGGCAGGAGGTCCACGAGCAGCGCGGCGCGCGCGGCGCTCTCCTGGGCGGTGCGGTGACGGCTGAGGACTACGGCTCCGCCAGCGGAGCCGGCGCCGTATTTCAGTCCGGGACGGTGGTCGCCCCACTGGCGGGCGATGAGCTCCGCCACGGCCCCGGGTACGGGTGTCGTCGTCGTCCGCATGCCGCCGGAGGGTAACTGACGTACCGTCAGAACTGAATGGGCGGGAACCGGCGGGAACTGGCGGGAACCGTCAGAACTCCACGTCGGAGCAGGCGTAGAAGGCGTTCTGGGTGTCGTTGATCGTCCAGACGGCCAGGATCATGTGCCGGCCGGTCTTGCCGCTCGGCATCGTGCCCTGGTGGACGGTGGTCATGGCGGGCCGGGCGCCGTTGTAGGCGACCGTCAGGAAGGGCTGCGATTCGAGGGCGGCGCGGGTGAGGGGCTTGGTGGGGTCCCAGCCGTTCTTGGTGACGTAGTACTTGAAGTCGGTGGTGGAGTGGTTGGCGGTGAACTGCCAGCGGAAGCCGTAGCTCTGCCCGCTGGTCACCCTGGTCGCGGGCCAGGCCCCGCCGCGCGGGTCGTCGAGCTGGGCGAACTCGCTGTGGCCGCCGGCGCATATCCGGCCGTCGGCCGGGCCGGCGGCCGGGAAGCCCTTGAGGCCCTCGACGCTCTGCGGCTCCCACTGGATCGGGCCGCAGTCGGCGACCGTCCTGTTGGCGCAGAGCTTCTGGCGGCTGATGGGGGTGTCGGTGTAGCCGTGGCTGCTGGCGGTGGGGGCGGTGGCGAACGCGAGTCCGGCGAGACAGCCGAGCCCGACCAGGGCCGCACCGGCTCGTCCGGGCATGCGGCTGGGCATGCGGAAGGGCATGCAGAAGGGACGCATGATGCTGATGCTCCTTGGGCGTGGGGGGAGTACGGCGAGAGCGTGCGCACGCGTGGGGATGACCGCGGGCGATGGGGGCGCCCTGCAGTCGTATCGAGGCGACTTTCAGGTCTAGACCAAGTCCCAGACTATTGACGGGAGTTGGACATGTCCAGACCAATGCGGGAACGTTGGTCCGGTCCGCGTCGGCGCCCGCCCGTGCCCCTTGCATGCCGGGGCCCCGCCGCCGGGCCGCGGGAGCGCGGTCGCCGGTGCGGCGGGGCCTGGAGCCGGCTGCTGCTGTCTGCTGTCTGCTGTCTGCTGTCCCTCCCCGTCCGGGCCTTACTCCGGGCGGCCGGTGTAGAAGGCGACCGTGAGGTCCTTGACCAGAGCCTTGCGCTCGTAGTCGTCGAGCTCGACCAGGCCGCGCGAGGTCAGGCGGTGGACGGTGTCGTCGACGGCGTCCACGATCGAGGTCAGCACCGTGTCGCGGTGCTTGGCGTCGATCGCCGCGACGCGCCGGCGCCGCATGGCCTCGGCGACCTCGGGTGCGTACTCGATGCGGGTCGGCTGGGCGGAGTACACCTCGATGCCCACCGCCTCCGTCTCGCAGGCCAGCATCCGGGTCAGCGCGTCGCCCACCGCCTCGGCGTCGCGCAGCGTCGGGGCGTCCTCGTGGAAGGCGTCCGCGGGCAGCTGCGACAGCACCCGGGCCATCGCCGACTCGACCTGCTCGGCGAGGTACTCGGTGTGGTCCGCGACGGCCAGCGTGGCCCGGGCGGTGTCCTTGACCTGCCAGACGACCTGGACGACGACCTGGAGGGCGAGACCGCCGGCGTCCACGGCCGGCATGGGGTCGCTGCGCCAGTGCCGCAGGCGTACGTCGACACGGCGGCGCAGGAGGAGGGGGCTGACCCAGGTGAGGCCGGTACGGCGGACCGTGCCGCGGTAGCGGCCGAAGAGGGTGAGCACCCAGGCGTGGCCGGCCTTGCCGCGGCCCAGCCCGCCGAGGGCGAGGAGCGCCACGATCCCGAGGAAGGCGAGCGGGGGCCAGTGGGTGGCGCGCAGCCCGTGGTAGGCGCGGGGCGTCGCACCGAACGCGGCCACGAACGCGGCGGGGACGACCCCGGCCCGCCACAGCACGGCCAGGCAGCCGGCCAGGGCGAGCGCGCCGACCCCGACGCCGACCCAGCCGGGCAGGACCGGGCCGTGGTGCTCGTGCAGCCGGTCGTCCCCGCGCGGGACCCGGCGACCGGGCGCGGGGCGCGGCGTCGGGCGGGGGGCCGGGGCCGGCTCCGTGCGCCTCGGGCCCGCGGCCGGCCCGGTGGTGTCCGGGGCGGGGCGGGGCTCGCCGAGGAACGGCAGGTGCACCGGGACGTCGGTGACCGAGATCCCGCGGGCGGGTCCGGTGCGCGGCGGGTCCGGCGTGTCGTCCGCGGGGTCCTCGGGCATGCCGCGGGCCACGGCCTGGGCGACGATGCCGCGGCGGCGCGCGGCCTCGTCGTCCGCGGGGTGCGGGATGTCCAGGCCCGGGGACGCCGCGTCGGGATCCTGACCGGCCGCGCCGCGGAGCCGGGCCGGGGACAGGGGGGCGGTATCCCCGGCGGGGCGCCCGGGCGGCAGGGCGGCCCCGCCCGCCACCACGGCCACCCGCACGGGAACCCCGACCACCCAGCCGCGCGGCCCCCGCGAAGCCGAGCCGGGGGCGTCTCCCGCTGCCTCCGCGGCCTGGTCAGGGGTGTCCCCCGCCGACGCGTCGGCGCCGGAGGCAGAGCGGCAGGCATCGCCCGCGGCCGGGGCAACCGGGGCAGCAGGCGTACCCGACCCCTGCGGCGCGGCACCCGCCGGGAGAGCGGCGCCGGACGGAAGGCCGGGCTCGACCGCGGCTACCGGCACACTCGGAGCCGGAGCAACGGAACCCGAGCCCGGGGCACCGGCCGACGCAGCCTCCGAAGCCACAGCGGAACCCACCGCCGCACCGGACGCCGGGCCGGGCCCGACCGCGGAAACCGCGGCCCCCGGGACGACCCGAGCCGGAGCCGGAGCCGGAGCCGGAGCAATGGAACCGGAAGCCGGGCGACGACCGCCGGCCGGCGCGGCACTCGAAGCCCCGGCCGAACCCGCCGCGGGCTCGTCCGCGGAAGCCGCGGGGCCTGGGTCGGCGATCGGGCTCATGGCCTCCGACCGACCCTGGTCGGCGGAGCCCGAGGACTGCTGCTCCGCACCCGGGAACTGTCCGGCGCCCGGACAGCCTCCGGCCGCCGAAGCGAACACTGGGCCGTGGCGCTGCGGCCGGTCCAGGTCGGCAAGCGGCTCGGCCGCCGGCGGTGCCGGTGCGGCGCATCCGCCCGGATCCGCCACCCGCACCGGCGAGGGGCCCGCCGAGCCGTACGCCGGGGCCGCGGCCTGCGGCCGGACCGGCTCGGCCGACGTGGCAGGCCGGGCCGCGTCCCGTACGAGCCCCGGCTCGGCCACCGGCGTCGCCGGGGCGGCCGCATACCGCTCACCGGCTCCCGCGCCGGCGGCGTGCCCGGGGACGGGCTCTGCCGTCCGTGCCGCCGCCGGACCGTTGGCCTCCCGGCCGACCGGGCTCGCAGGCGCAACGCCCGTTCCGGCGGAGCCGTACGCCGGGGCCGCGGCCTGCGGCCGGACCGGCTCGGCCGCCGGCGTCGCCCGGGCGGCCGCATACCGCTCACCGGCTCCCGCGCCGGCGGCGTGCCGGGGGACGGGCTCTGCCGTCCGTGCCGCCGCCGGACCGTTGGCCTCGCGGCCGGCCGGGGCCGCAGGCGCCGCACCTGTTACGGCGGAGCCGTACCTCGGGGCCGCGGCCTGGGGCCGGACCGGCTCGGCCGGTCCGGCGGGAGCAGCCGCGGTGTCCCGGACGACACGCAGCCCCGCCATCTCTGCCGCTGGGGCTGCGACATGCCGCTCATCGGCGCCGGGCCCGGCGGCAACCGCTGCCGGCGGCGGGGTGCCGGCTTCCCAACCGGCCGGGCGTGCCCCCGTTCCGGCGGAGCCGGGGGCCGGGGCCACCGTTGTGCCGGCGGCCTGTGCTGCGTGCTCGTGTCCGGCCGTCCACGCCCTCGGGGCTGCCGCCGGGCTCGGGACCTCGCGCGGAGCCTGGGCGGTGTGCCCGTCCCTGTCGGCGGCGGCGACCGGGGCGACCGGGGCGGCCGCCTGCGCCGCCGAAGGCGTCGGCCGGGTCGGCTCGGCCGAAGCGGCAGGCCGCGCCGCGTCCCGTACGAGACCCGGCTCGGCCCCCGGCGTCGCCGGGGCGGCCACATGCCCCTCACCGGTTCCCGCACCAGGGGCGAACGTGAGCCCGGCGTTGTCGACCGCGGCGAGTCGGGCGGCCGGGGCGGCACCCCGCGCGGGCGACGGGGCCGCCTGCGGAGCACTCGTTCCCGCGGGGCCGTACGCCGGGGCCGCGGCCTGCGGCCGGACCGGCTCGGCCGTCGGCGCGGCAGCCGGTGCGGCGGAGCCGCAGGCCGGGGGCGCCGCCGCACGCCCGGCCTGCGGCCGACTCTGGGTGGCACCCGGCGCGGCCGTCCCGGCCGTCGGGGCCACCGATGTGTGCCCGGCGGCAGAAGCCGAAGCCGCGGTGGGCCGGCCGTCCGGCTCCCGCCCGGGCTGGGCCTGCCGGGCGACGGGCGCTTCGGCGGAGCCGGACGGTTCGGTCGTTCGCGCCGCCCAGGCTGCCGCCGGGACGGCGGGTTCCCGACCGGCTGCGGTGTGCCCGGCACCCGCGACGGGGGCGGAAGACGGGCAGGGCGTCGGGGGCTCCGGGCTGCGCCCGGCCGGGGCGGGTCGCTCCGGAGCCGGGTACAGGTGGCCCGTGGTCCGCGCCGTCGGAGGGGCCGGCGGCGTCGGCGGCGTCGGCGGGAAGTGCAGGGTGCCCGTCGTCGAGGTGGTGTGCGTGGGGTACATCGTTGCCTCCGTCATGCGAACAGCCGCCGCCAGGTCTCCGGGCCCGGGTAGCCGTTCGCCGCGGCACCGCGCCAGCCCTGGGCGCGCTGGAACGCCTCGACGTTGCGGCGGTCGGCCTCGCCCCAGCTGGGTCCCGGACCGGTGGTGTAGTGCTTGCCGAAGCCCTTCTCCACCAGGCGGCGGCCGAGGGCGGTGATGGACGGGTGGGTGGAGCCCGGGCGGAACGCCCACGCCCCCGGATAGGCCGGGGCTGCCACCGGTCGGCCCGCCTGGCCCATCGGGCCCAGGTGGGCGGGAGCTGCCGCCGGGTTGTCGGGTTGCCCCGCCGGGCCCGAGTGGGCCGGAGGTACCGCCGGTTGGGCCGGGTGCCCCGTCGCGGCGGGGTGGTCGGGAGGTGCCGCCGGGTGGCCCGGCTGCGCCGCCGCGCCCGAGGGAGCCGGGCCGGCCGAGTGGCCCGCCGGGCCCGCCTGGCCAGGGGTGCCGGACGGGCGCGGGTGGCCAGGGGCGCCGGATGGACGGGGGTGGGTCGGGGCGCCGGACGGGCGCGGGTGGCCAGGGCTACCGGAGGGGCGCGGGTGGGCCGGGGCTCCGGACGGGCGGGAGTGGGCCGCGTGGCTCGGGGTACTGGACGGGCCCGTGGGGCCTGGGGTGGTCTTCGGGCCCGGGGTGGTCTTCGGGCCCGGAGTGACCTTCGGGCCCGGGCGGTCCGGCTGCGCCGGGGTTCCCTTCGGGCCCGCGGCGGGGTCCACGGTCGGGCGGATGTCCTTGCCCGTGCGCTCGACCAGCAGCTGCCAGGTGTGCGGGCCGGGGATGCCGTCGGCGTCCGTGCCCGTCCAGCCCTGGGCGGTCTGGAAGGCCTGGGTCGCCAGCAGGTCGGCGTCGCTCCACTTGGTGCTCGCGCCGTTGGGGTAGAACCGCCGCCCGCCCCGGTCGATCAGCATCCTGCCGAGCTCGGCGACGTACGCGTTGTCCGCGCCCGGGCCGAACTTGTCGGCCCCGGGGTAGGCGGTGGTCGGGGGCACCACCGGCTTCGGGTCGGTCCCGGTGCCGGTGCCGGTCCCGGTTCCCGTGCCCGGGTCCGGGACGGTCAGCCCGCCCGTCACCCCGTTGAACCGGTACGGCACGTACTTCGTCGCGTTCGTCCAGTACCCGTACGGCGTCGTCGCCTTCCGCGTCCTCGGGCGGGTCTGCTCGTAGGCGGTGTAGTGCGTCTTGGTCTCGTCGACCCAGCCGCCGAAGATGACGACGTGCGAGCCGTTCGTCTCGTTCTCCGGATTGTGGAAGAGCAGCATGTCGCCCGGCAGCAGCTCATCCTTGGTGATCTTGGTGGCGAACTTGTCGAGGCTGCCGGTCCATTCGTTCGAACCGAGGTTCCAGGCCATCGAGACGTAGCCGGAGCAGTCCTGCCGGTAGCCGTCCGTCCAGTACGAGGACATGCTGTACGGGACCCCCGCGTCCAGCCACAGCTTCGCCCGGTTGATGATCGTCGTCCGGTCGAGCCGCCTCACCGTCGACGGCGAGCCCGGCGAGCCCGGCGGCTTCGCCGGGGCCGGGCGCCCGTGCAGCGGGGCCCGGGTGCCCTGCGGGGTGGGCGGCTCGTCCCCGACGTCCGCCCCGGGCCCGTCCGTCGACCCGCGCCCGGCCGCCGGACCGTGACCTGCCGCCGGACCGTGACCCGTCGCCGGGCCGGGGTCCACCGCCGGGCCGGGGTCCACCGCCGGGCCGGGGCCCTGGCCGTGCCCGTGACCGTGGCCCGCGCCCACGGGGGCGTGCGCCGCGAGGGCCGCCGAGCTGCCGCCCCCCAGGACCACACCGGCCGCGGTGGCCAGCACCAGCGCCCGTCGGGCACCGCGCGCGGCCGGGTGGCCGCCGTCCCGGAGCGGTATGGCCCGCGCACGGGCGAGGGACCGCCGCCGCTGTACGCAGCCCGGGCAGGCACAGTCGCCCGCGGGCTCGTACTCCTCGAAAAAGGGCGTCGGCATCGACTTCGGCGTCGGCACATGCACCGGGGGCTGCATCGTCATGCGGTTCCGTCCACTCCCCTGCTCGTCCACTTCGTCCACGGATCGGGCAGCCCGGAATCTGTCGGGGCATCAGATTCGGCTGAACCCAGACATATCGTGCACGATAAACCCCCCAAACATGGGTTAATCGGACAAGGTGGGCGCGGCTGGTCACGAGCACCTCCGGAAGTGGGGTAGAGTTTTCTCTGTCAGCAGGCGCCGCTAGCTCAGTTGGTTAGAGCAGCTGACTCTTAATCAGCGGGTCCGGGGTTCGAGTCCCTGGCGGCGCACCGACAAGAGGAAGCCCCTCGCAGTGAGAACTGCGAGGGGCTTCTTCGTTGTCCGACGTATCCGCCATCCGGTCCTGCCCCGGCGCGTCGCCCACCGCCCCCCTCACGCCGCTGACCCCACCCCCGCCACCGCAGCCGTGCCCGTGCCCGTACCCGTCAGGTACGCCGACACGACCACGTTCGCCGTGTACTGCCCGGCCGTCTTGTCGTACGTGCCCCCGCAGGTCACCAGCCGCAGCTCGGCCCGGCCCGGCACCCGGCTGCCGTACGCCTTTTCCGCGTCGAAGCCTGCGCGCTCGTGGACCCGTACGTCCTCGACCGTGAACTCGGCGACCCGCCCGTCCGCCCGGACCACCCGCACCTTGTCACCCGGCTTCGCAGTGCTCAGGCCGTAGAACACCGCCGGCTTGGACGCGGTGTCCACGTGCCCGACCAGCAGCGCGGCCCCCTCCTCGCCCGGCTTGGCGCCGCCGCTCCACCAGCCGACGGCGCCGGGCCGGTCGTACGGGGGCGGATCGAGCGCACCCTGCGCGTCCAGGCCGCGCGGCATCACCGGGGCCCGGATGCCCAGCGAGGGCACGTCGAGCCGTACCGGCTCGGACGGCTGCAGCGGGGCGTGCGCGGCCGGCAGGCCCGGGACCGGCACGGACAGCGCGGACCCGCCCGCCTGCCCGGCCGCATGCAGCTCCGGCACACCGGTGATCTCGCGGCCCCACAGCCACAACCCGAGGACCAGCACCGACCAGGCGGCGAAGGTCAGCAGCCGCCCGCCGCCCGAAGACCCCGGCTCCCCCGGGCCCGACACCGGCCGGGCCTCACTCGCCGCTGCGGCGCCGGCGCAGGGCGAGCGCCCGGCCGGCGACGGCCAGGGTGGCCGCGGCGGCGAGGACGGCGCCGATCACCGTGTGCGGCAGGCCGGGGCCGTCGCCGCCGTGGCTCTTCTTCGCCGCGGCGGCCTGGTCCTGCGCCGCAGCCCCGGCGCCCGTGCCCGCCTGCGCCCCGCTCTGCGTCCGGGCGAGCCGGTCCGCCTCGGCCAGCTTGGCGGCCATGCCTCCGCCGCCCGCGTGGGAGGGCTTGCTCGGCGTGCGGTGGGCGTCCGGGTGCTCGTCGCGGCCCTGGCCCTGGTCACGGCTCTCGTCACGACCCTGATCGCGGCTCTCGTCACGACCCTGATCGCGGCTCTCGTCACGGCCCTGATCGCGCTCCTTGTCGCGCTCCTTGTCGCGGCCCTTCTCCTGCTCCTTCTCGCGCTCCTTGTCCCGGTCGTCGCCCTCGCGGTGGCGGACCACCTCGACGGAGCCGCGCACCTCCTCGCCGTCGCACGACACCCGGATGTCGTGCCAACCGGGCTGGGCCCGCGAGCTGATCATCGCGTCGCCGCCCAGCGTCCGGTCGCCGTCGCGGCCGGAGGACAGGTTGGCGTCCGCGACGAAGACGGCGGACGTGGCGGCCGCCCAGCGGCCGTCGCAGCCGCGGACGCGCAGCTTGACCTGCGCCCCCGGCTCGCCCTGGTGCGGATCGACCGAGACGCTGCCGCGGACCTCCTCGGCCGCCAGGGCGGTGGGCGGTGCGGACACCGCGGCGAGCGCCGCCAGGGCGACGGCCACACCGCCGGTACGGACAGCGATCAGAGCACTGCGCATGGTGAACCTCCTCATCAAGGAGGTTCACGCGCGGCGTGCCGCTCCGCATCCGGAGCGGCGCGCGCTTGACCCGATCGGATCAGACGAGATCGACCAGGTCAGCGATGGAGTCCACTGTCCTGGTCGGGCGGTACGGGAACTTCTCGGTGTCCTCGACCGTCGTCAGGCCCGTCAGCACGAGGAAGGTCTGCATACCCGCCTCCAGACCGGCCAGGACGTCGGTGTCCATCCGGTCGCCGATCATGGCGCTGGTCTCGGAGTGGGCGCCGATGGCGTTCAGGCCGGTGCGCATCATCAGCGGGTTGGGCTTGCCGGCGAAGTACGGCTGCTTGCCGGTGGCCTTGGTGATCAGCGCGGCAACGGCGCCCGTGGCGGGCAGCGGGCCCTCGGTGGAGGGGCCGGTCTCGTCGGGGTTGGTGCAGATGAAGCGGGCGCCCGCGTTGATCAGGCGGACCGCCTTCGTCATCGCCTCGAAGCTGTACGTACGGGTCTCGCCCAGGACCACGTAGTCGGGGTCGTGGTCGGTCAGGATGTAGCCGATGTCGTGCAGCGCGGTGGTCAGCCCTGCCTCGCCGATGACGTACGCGGTGCCGCCCGGGCGCTGGTCGTCGAGGAACTTGGCGGTGGCCAGCGCCGAGGTCCAGATGTTCTCGACGGGCACGTCGAGGCCCATGCGGCTGAGGCGGGCTTGCAGATCGCGCGGCGTGTAGATGGAGTTGTTGGTCAGGACCAGGAAGGGCTTGCCGGACTCGCGCAGCCGCTTGATGAAGGCATCGGCGCCCGGGATCGGGGTGCCCTCGTGGATGAGGACCCCGTCCATGTCGGTGAGCCAGGATTCGATCGGCTTGCGCTCTCCCACGGGACTGTTCTCCGCTCTCGGTGGCAATGTCCTCTGACCTGTGAACTCTGGTCTGTACCACCCTATCGGGGCCGGGCCGTGGACGCTCCTGGCGTCCACGGCCCGGACGTTCGAACCGTGCGAGCAGGCCGATCGAGCTGCGCAGCCCGCTCAGGCCGCTCAGTTCAAGTGGACGTTGTCCAGCGTCCAGAACCAGTTGTTGCTGCCGGTGTACCGGAACCGGACCCGCACGTCGGTGGCGCCGGCCGGGACCTGGAGGGTCAGGGACTCGGCCTTGGCTACCGCGTCGGCGGTGTAGTCCTTGACGACAGTGGGCGTGCCCCCGTTGTAGGAGACCAGGACCTGGGCGGTCTGGCCGGCCTCGTGGCGGTAGTGCGTCCGGTAGGTGAGGGTGCGGGTGGTGCCGCCCGTCACCGGCCACGCCGGGGTGATCAGGGTGGAGTCGTAGCTGCCGGTGTGGGACTTGTCGTCCCACTCGTCGGAGTCGGCGACCGCGAAGACGTCGCGGGAGCGGACGTTCAGCTCGCGCCACTGGTCGCGCTGCGACTGGCTCCAGAACTCGTCGGTGGCGAAGGCCCACCCGGCCCACTCGGCGACACCGCCCGCGCCCATCCGGGAGTTGTCAACGGACCAGCCGGCCGGCGGCGTGTGGGTGAAGCCCTTCACCCCGGCGGGGATGCCGGTCTCGTCCACGCGGCCCTGCAGGGCGGGGCGCAGAGTGTCGAACGCGTCGTTGTCGTCCGGGGCGTCGAGCGCGATGCCGTCGATGGCGCTGCCGGCGGCGACGCCGACGTGGGAGAGGGCGGTGGCCGCGACGTCGACGAGCTTGACGTCGCTGCGCACCGAACCGGCCGGGATCCCTGCGCCCTTGGCGATGACGAAGGTGCCGCGCTCCTGGATGGTGGAGCCGCCGTGGCCGCCGGCGTCGGTGTGGCCGTGGTCGGTGGTGACGAGGATCTTCCAGTTCTCCTGGGCGTACGTCGGGCGCGCCGCGACCGCGGTCAGCAGCTGGCCGACCAGCGTGTCGACGCGGGAGATCGCGTCGAGGTACTGCTGGCTGGCGGCCCCGTAGGAGTGCCCGGCGGAGTCGATCTGGCCGAGGTAGACGAACGCGGCGTCCGGGTTCTGGTCGCGCAGTTCGGCGGCGGCCGCGGCGGCGGTCTTCGGGTCCTCACTGCCGTAGCCGTCGCGGTCGCCCTTGAGGCTGAGGCGCTTGTCGACCTTGGCGGAGAAGATCGGGCCGTTCTGGTCGGTGGAGGTGATGGGCTCCCAGTCGGCGGCCGCGTAGGTGTTGAGCGAGGGCTTGGCGTTCTCGATGCGGGTCAGGAAGTCGGGGTATGCCCCGTAGTTCTTGCCGGTGAAGGAGTTGTCCTTCACGCCGTGCTTGTCGGGCCAGACGCCGGTGGCGATGGTGGACCAGCCGGGACCCGAGGAGGTGGCGGCCATGGGGCTCGCGTACAGGGTGCTGCGGGCGGTGAGTCCCTGGGCCATCATGCCGTTCAGGTTCGGGGCGTGGGCGGCCTTGACGCGGTCGAGGACCACGCCGTCGAGGCCGATGACGAGGACCTTGTCGGTGGTGGCTGCGGTGCTTGCGGCGGTGGTGGCTGCGGCGGTGGCTGCGGCGGTCGCGGTGTGCACGCCGAGGGCGGTGGCGAGCAGGGCGGCGGCCGTGGCGGTGGCGGCTGCGGCGAGGGCCCGTCCGGGCAGGACAGTGGGCACGTACTCCTCCGGGAGCAGTCATTGGGAACGCGCGGGGAAGGCGGTGCGAGCAGTGCAAGAGGTGCGGGCGGTGCGGCAGGTGAAGGCCGTGCGCATGCGCCGGGCCCGGACCGAGAGGACGCTTCGGTCCAGACCCGTTATGTGAGCGTCATGTTCCCGGTCGTGGGTGACCGGGAGGCAACCGGTCAGCTTCCGGTTGCCGACTTCCACGCGTCCACGTAGGCCGCGAGGTTCTTCTCGATGTCGGCCCAGTCCGGCTCGAACACCTCGACGCCCGTCATCAGCTTGGTGAGTTCGACGGCGTTGGCGTCGGTCGGCTTGACGTCGGTGCGTGCCGGGAAGCCACCGCCGACCTCGCTGACCAGCTTCTGCGCGTCCTCGCTGAGGAGGTAGTCGAGGAGCTTCTTGCCGTTCTCGCCGTGCGGGGCCTTGGCCACCAGGCCGGCCGCGTACGGCAGGGCGAAGGTGGTCGGCTTCCCGCCGTCCTTGGCAGGGAACCAGATGCCCAGGTTCGGCATGGACTTGGACTGCGCGAAGTTCATCTGGACGTCGCCGTTGGCGACGAGCAGCTCGCCCTTGTCGGTCTTCGGGGCGAGCTTGCTGGTGGAGGAGGACGGGCCGACGTTGTTGGCCTGGAGCTTCTTCAGGTACTCCATCGCCGGCTCCTTGCCGCCGAAGTCGTGCATCGACTTGACGAGGACGGCCGTGCCGTCGCCCGCGACGCCCGGGGTGGAGTACTGGAGCTTGCCCTTGTACTTGGCGTCCAGCAGCTCTTCCCAGGTCCGCGGGGCGGGATCGAGCTCCTTCTTGTTGTAGACGAAGCCGAAGTAGTTGTTGACGACGGAGGTCCAGGTGCCGTCGGCGGCCTTGTTCGCGCCGTTGACCTGGTCGGAGCCCTGTGGACGGTAGGCCTGGAGCAGGCCCTTGCCGCCCGCCTGCTGGATGAAGGGCGGCAGGGTGACCAGTACGTCGGCCTGGGTGTTGGCCTTCTCGCGGACGGCGCGCTGCACCATCTCGCCGGAGCCGCCCTCGACGTACTTGACCTCGATGCCGGTCTTCTTCGTGAAGTCGGCGAAGACCTTGTCGTACCAGCCGTCGCCCTTGTCGCTCTTGAGGCCGTCGGCGCTGTAGACGGTGACGGTCTTGGCGCCGCCCTTGGCGTCGCCGGAGGCGGAGGACCCCGAGGAGTCGGAGGAGTCGGAGGAGCCGGAGCAGGCGCTGAGGCCGGCGGCGAGGACGAGGCTGCCGGCGAGGGCGGCGGCGGTGCGCAGGGGCGTGCGGGATCTGGGCATGGCAGGTCCTTCGGGGGAAGAGGAGGAGGGAGAGGTGGGGGAGGTACGGGGTGGAGAAGCCCGCCCGCGCCGGAGACGGGCGCCGGGAGCCGGGCAGGTCAGCGGTAGGCAGCCTTGGTGCGGATGCGGGAGACGGCCAGGAGGACCAGCAGGGTGGTGGTCATCAGGACCACGGCGACGGCGGATCCGCTGAAGAGCGAGCCGCGGTCGGTCGCCGCGAAGATCCGGACCGGCAGGGGTGTCCAGTCCGGCGGGTAGAGCATCACGGTGGCGCTCAACTCGCCCATGGAGAGGGCGAAGCAGAGTCCGGCGGCCGCCGTGAGGGACGGCAGCAGGAGCGGCAGCCTGACCTGGAACAGCACGTACGCGGGGCCGGCGCCCAGGGAGGCGGCCGCCTGCTCGTAGGCGGGGTCGAGACGCAGGATGGCAGCCGAAACCGACTGGTAGGCGAACGCCGTGACAAGAATCGTGTGCGCGAGGATCACGATCGAGCTCGTGCCGTTGAGCAGCAGCGGCGGCGTGCTGAAGGCGACCAGGACGGCGAGGCCCACGACCACGGACGGGACGGCGACGGGCAGCATGAACAGGGCGTCCAGGGACCGCTTCCCGCGCCGCCCCAGTCCGGCGGCGGCCAGGGCGGCCCAGGTCCCGACGGTCAGCGCGAGCAGGCTCGCGGCGAGGGCGGTGGCCAGCGAGGTGGTCAGCGCCTGGAGCGATTCGCCCCGTACGGCGGCGGCGTAGTGCCCGGTGGTCGGCCCGGAGGGGAAGGCACCGGACCAGTGGGTGGCGAAGGAGGCGGCCACCACGACGAGCAGCGGCAGCGCGAAGAGCGGCAGGAAGAGGACGGCGAAGACGGCCCAGGCGGCCCGGCGGCCGGCCCTGCTATGCACCAGCACGCTTGCTCACCACCCGGTAGAGGCCGAACAGGCCGACGGAGATTGCGATGTTGACGACGGCGACCACGCAGGCGGCCGGGTAGTCGGCCTCGAGGATCGCCTTGCCGTAGACGAGCATCGGGAGCGTGGTGACGTCCTTGGCTCCGGTGAACAGGACGATCCCGAACTCGTTCAGGCACATGACCAGCACGAGGCTGCCGCCGGCGGCGAGGGCCGGGAGGGCCTCGGGCAGGATCACCTGCCGGACGATCCGGGCGGGGCGCGCGCCGAGCGAGGAGGCGGCCTCGAGCTGGGCGGTGTCCAGCTGGGAGAAGGCGGCGAGCAGCGGGCGCATCACGAAGGGCGTGAAGTACGTGATCTCCGCGAGCAGGACGCCCCAAGGGGTGCTCAGGAAGCGGAAGGGTCCTTCGGCGGCGCCGGAGAGGTCAGTCCAGACACCGTTGGCCATGCCGACGGTGCCGTAGATGAAGAGGAGGGCGAGGGTGATGAGGAAGGAGGGGAAGGAGAGGAAGACATCGATGAACCGGGCGACGCCGCGGGCCCCGGGGAACGGCACGAAGGCGATGACCAGGGCCAGGACGAAGCCGAGGAGGAGGCAGCCGGCGGTGGCGCCGGCGGCCAGCCAGACGGTGGTCCCCAGCGCCTCGTGGAAGGCCCGGGAGGCGAAGACGGAGGCGTACGCGGCGAAGGCGCCACCGCCGCGCTCGGGGCTCAGTGACTGCCGGACGACGAGCACGAGCGGGTAGAGGAAGCCCAGCCCGAGCACGGCCACGGGGGGCAACGCCCACAGGCTGCGCGGCAGACGGGCGGCCCGGGGCGGGGCGGCGGCGGCAACCGCAGACGCAGCAGCGGCCGGAGCGGGGGCCTCGGCCGGAGCCTCCGCGGCCGGGACCCCGCCCGGAGCCGGTGCCGCGGTCGAGGCGGGGGCCGGGGCCTCAGCCATCGGACACCCCCGCCGACAGCAGCACCGCGTCGCGCGGCTCGAAGTGCAGGGTGACCTCGTCGCCGAGCGCCGGGGTTTCGCGCAGCTCGGGCAGGTCGGCCTTGACGCGGTGGCCGTCCACGTCGACGTACAGCCGGTGCGTCGAGCCGCGCCACTGGACCTCGGCGATGGTTCCGGTCAGGGCGTTGGGGCCGGCCCCGAGCCGGAGCCGGTGCGGCCGTACGCACAGGGTCGCCCGCGCACCCGGCGCGGCCGGCCCCCGGTCCACCTCCAGCGGCCGGCCCGCGAACACCGCGCCCGCGGCGGCCACCGTCACCGGCAGCAGGTTGGCGTTGCCGACGAAGGAGGCGGTGAACTCGGTGCGCGGCGAGCGGTACAGCTCCTGCGGGGTGCCGCAGTCCTGCAGCCGGGCCCGGTCCATGACGGCGATCCGGTCGGCGAGGGTGAGCGCCTCGACCTGGTCGTGGGTGACGTACAGCATCGACACGTCGGGCAGTTCGCGGTGCAGCCGGGCCAGTTCGGCGAGCATCCCGGAGCGCAGCTGGGCGTCCAGCGCGGACAGCGGCTCGTCCAGGAGGAGCACCCCGGGCCGGATGGCGAGGGCGCGGGCGATCGCCACGCGCTGCTGCTGCCCGCCGGACAGCTCGCGCGGATGCCGCTTGGTGTACGCGGCCATGCCGGTCATCTCCAGTGCCTCGGCGACGCGGCCGGGGATCTCGGCCCGCGGGGTCTTCTGCGCCCGCAGGCCGAAGGCCACGTTGTCCTCGACCCGCAGGTGCGGGAAGAGCGCGTAACTCTGGACGACCATGCCGATGCCGCGTTTGTGCGGCGGCAGGGCGGTGACGTCCCGGCCGCCGATCAGCACCCGGCCGGCGACGGGCCGGACGAAGCCGGCGACCGCCCGCAGCGCCGTCGTCTTGCCGGAGCCGGAGGGGCCGAGCAGGGCCATGACCTCGCCGGGCTCGACGGTCAGGTCGAGGGAGTCCAGGACGGTGGTGCCGCCGTAGGCGACGGACACCCCGTCGAAGCGGATGCCGCTCACGTGCCGGACTCCTCGGGCGCGGCGGTGCTTTCGAGGCGGGCCAGCAGCGCGGGCAGTTCGGCGACCGAGCCGAGGACGTGGGTGGCGCCGTGCCCGGTGAGCGCCTCGCGGCCGTGGGCGCCGGTCAGGACGCCGGCGACGGTCCCGGCGCCGGCCCGGCTGCCGCTGAGCATGTCGTACGCGGTGTCGCCGGCGACGGCCACGTCCCGTACGTCGGCCACGGCGCCGGTGCGCAGGAACGCGGCCAGCACCATGTCCGGGTACGGGCGGCCGCGCCCGCCCGCGTCGGCGGGGCACAGGGTGAGGTCGGCCAGGGACCGCCAGCCGAGGACGTCGAGGATGGCGTCCTGGGTGACGCGGGCGAAGCCCGTGGTCAGCACGACGGTGCGGCCGGCGGCGCGGAGCTCCTCGACGGCCTCGCGGGCGCCGGGCAGCGGGGTGACGAGCCCGTCGTCGAGGAGCTCGGCGTACGCCTCCTCGAAGGCGGTGTTGGCCTGCCGGGCGAGGTCCTCCGTACCGAAGAGGTGGCGGAAGACGGAGATCTTCGACTCGCCCATGGTGTCGCGGACGTACTGCAGTTTGGCGGCGTGGTCGGCGCTGCCAGGCTCGACGCCGAGGCGCTCGGCGGCACGCTCGAAGGCCCGCTCGACGAGTCCGCCGTCGGCGACGGTGGTACCGGCCATGTCGAGGACGACGAGGTTGACGGGATTGACGGGATTGACGGGATTGCTCATTTTCCTACCAGCCCAGTTCGGTCGCGGTGGTCTCGGCGATGGCGGGCGCGCAGGTCATGCCGCGGCCGCCCGGCCCGGTCACCAGCCAGACGCCGTCGGCGACCTGCTCGCGGTGGACGACGCGCGTGGTGTCCGTGCACTGGGCGTACACCCCGGCCCAGCGGCGCCGGACCTTCGGCAGCGGGCGGCCCAGGAAGGACTCGACGACCTCGACGAGGTGCTCGTACGGGTCCTCGACGGTGTCGAAGGCGAAGGGGTGCTCGTACTCGTGGGTGTCGCCGATGGTGAGCCCGCCGTCGAGGCGCTGGACCATCAGCAGCTGCATCCGGTGCGCGGCGGCGACCGGCCCCTGCGGCTGGCCGGAGTTGAGGGCGTCGAGGGCGGGGCCGCGGTAGGCGGGGTAGTAGCGGAAGCTGTCGGCGTCCGCGAGGGAGGTGGTCAGCGGCTCGCCGAGCGGGGCGGTCTGCATCATCTGCAGCCGTACCCGGCGCACGCTGCGGAGGATGTCCGGGGCCAGTTCGCGGACCAGGCCGGACAGCCAGGCGCCGGTGGCCAGGACGACGGCGTCACCGCGGTGGACGTCGCCGTGGTCGTCTCGGACGGCGGCGTTCCCGACGACCTCGCGGACCTCCCGGCCGGGCAGGAAGGTGTAGCGGCCGGTCGCGAGGAGGGCCTCGCGCAGGTGCGGCTGCGCCGTGCGCGGCTCGACGGCGGCGTCGCGCTCGCACCACAGGGCGGCCTCGAAGGCGCCCCGCAGGGCCGGGTTGAGGGCCCGCGCCTCGGCGGCGGTGACCAGCTTGTAGCCGCGGGCGGCGGCGTCGGGCCGGGCGGCCGCCGCCTCGGCGACGGCGTACTCGGCCGCGGTGCGGACGGGGGTCAGGGAGCCGATCGGGCGAAAGCCCAGCCCGGGCACCCGCGCCCCGATCGCCTCCCACAGCTCGCGGGCCCGCAGGGCGGTGTCGAGCTCCTCGCCCCCGGCCCGCCCGCTGACCCATATCTGGCCGAAATTGCGCAGCGATGCGCCGCGCGCCTCGGCCTCGCGCTCGATCTGGACGACCTCGTGGCCGCGTTCCACTGCTTGCCAGGCGTGCATGGTGCCGACCACGCCGCCTCCGACGACTATGACTCTCACGGCGACCACGGTGGGTGCGGCCCGTGGACCGCGGGGGTCCGAGCGGGAACGGGACGGTGAACAGCCCGACACGTTTGGACCAGACCCGTTATCGTTTCGTGATTTCAAGTCGAGGGCATACCGACCGATAAAGGGAGGTATCCGCGATTCCGGCGCGGGACCTACTCGGGCCGCAGATGGGTGGTGAAGCTGAACCGGTCGCCGCGGTAGAGCGAGCGCACCCGCTCCAGGGGCCGGCCGTCCTGGTCCCGCGAGAACCGGTGGATCAGCAGCATCGGCAGCGCCGGCGGGGTCCCGATCAGCAGGGCCTCGCGCGGCGTCGCGAGCACCGTCTCCAACTTCTCGTCGGCGTCGCCGAAGGAGATGCCGAGGCTGTCGCGGAGGTAGCCGTAAAAGGAGGAGTCCGGCTGGAAATCGACGTCCAGGCGGGGCGCCCGCGCCACCCGGACGTACGTGCTCTCCAACCCGACCCGCTCGTCGTCGGCGAGCAGGACCCGCTCCAGGTGCCAGACCGGCTCACCCTGCTCGGCACCGATGCCGCCCGCGAGCTCCGGCGGGCAGGGGAACCGCTCCAGCCCGATCAGATTGCGGCCCGGCCGGCGCCCCTGGCGGCGTACGCCCTCGGTGTAGCTCGCCAGCGACAGCGGCTGCTCCAGCTTCGGGCCCGCCACCACGGTGCCGCGGCCCGAGCGGCGGATCCGGCCCTCGAGCAGCAGCTCGCGCAGCGCCTGGCGCAGGGTCTCGCGGGAGACCTCGTACCGCTCGGCGAGATCACGCTCGGTGGGCAGCAGGCCGCCCTCGCCGAGGTCGTCGAGGAGCTCGGCGATGCGGGCCTTGACGGCGTAGTACTTGGGGATGCGGCCGTGCTCCGGGATGCCGGAGCGCACGGGGGCGCCGGGGCGGTGGTGCCGGGTCTGTTCTTCCACCCTCGGACTGTACGCGGACGGGGTGTACGGGACGGACGCGGCGTGGGGGGGGCGGGGCGTACGGGGCGCGGTGTACGGGCGCGGTGTACGGGCGCGGTGTACGGGCGCGGTGTACGGGCGCGGTGTACGGGCGCGGTGTACGGAGGGGGTCAGCGGGACGGGGTGCGCCGGCGCAGCCGGCGGCCGCCCAGCAGGAGCAGCCCGCCGAGGGCGACCGCGACGGCCGCGGCCGTCCCGGCCCCGAGCTCGCTGCCGTACGCCCGGCCGACCGGGCCGGTGTGCGCGAGGGAGCCCGCCTCGACCGGGTCCTCCTGAGGGCCGTCGACGGTGAACCGGTAGCCGCCGGACTCGCCGACCCAGTCGCCGTCGTCGGCGCGCCGCTGGACGAGGGCGGCGTCGGCGACGACCTCGCCGACGGGGGCGTCGGGGGTGAAGCCCAGGTGCACCCGGACGGTCACGGATCCGCCGGGCCGCACCGCGAACCCGGGAAAGGCCCCGCCGCCGTCGAAGACGGCGATGATCTCGTCGCGGTCGCTGTACTCCAGGCTGACGGGATGGCTGGTGCCGCCCGCAGCCGCCTCGAACTCCATGTGCAGGTGCTCGGGCCTCAGCGCGCGGGCCTTGTCGGTCAGGACCACGACGGGGTGGATGGCGGTGCACTCGCCGTCGGTGGTGTTCGTCAGGTCCAGGAACCAGCTCTGCGAACCACCGCCGGTGCGGTAGACGGCCGGGCCGCCGCGGATCCGCGCCCCGATGGGGAACTCGGTGCTCTTGCCGTCGCCGCAGACGGCCTGCGCACGTGACGGGAGGGCGGGAGCGGGCCGGGCACCACCGCCGGTACCGATGTCCGCACCGGCGGTCGGGGCGGCGAGGGCCACCAGGACGGCGGAAAGGGCAAGGGCTTTGCGCAGTCGCATGGCAGACCTTCGCTTCGCTGCTCGCCGGACGGGCTGACGGTGGAACGGGACGGGGAACCCCCACGCCCTCCCCGCACCCTGCCACGCGCGCGAGACCCCACCACCGACCCGGCCCCCGACACCCCGGGGGGTACGCCTGTTCGGCGGAGGCAGAGGCGGAGGCGGAGGCGGAGGCAGAGGCAGAGGCGGAGGCGGAGGCCGCGGGGACGATGTGGGACGGGCGCCCCTCACCCCCGCCCGAACACCCGACCCAAGGCCAGTTCCGCCGCGCCCTCCGCGACGCCCGCCCGGGCCGTCGCCACCTCCGGCGGTTGGCCGCCGAGGCTGCGGGTGTGCAGGACGTGTCGGACTCCCGTCGTGAAGACCTCCGGGGCGGCGTCCACCACGCGGCCGCCGAGCCACACCCGGTCCGCGTCCAGCAGGGCGACCACGTTCGCGGCGCCCTCGCCCAGGATCCGGGCCGCCTCGGCCAGGTCCCCGCGCGCCACCGCCCCCAGGCACAGCACCTCCGCGCAGCCCCGCCCCCCGCACCTGCAGGGCGGCCCGTCCAGGCTGAGCACCTGGTGTCCGAACTCCCCCGCCGCGGACCGCTCCCCGCGGTAGATCTCGCCGTCCAGCCGGAGCCCCGCGCCCAGGCCGGTGCCGAGGTGCAGGTACACCGAGGTGCCGGAGCCCGCCCACCCGGCCCCGGTCCCGCCCGCGGCTGCGGCGCCGGCGTTGGTGTCCTTGTCCAGCAGCACCGGCGGCGCCTGCGGTCCCAGCCGGTCCGCGACGGCCTGCCGCAGCGGGAACCCCTCCCACTGCGGATACCCGGTCACCCGGCCCAGGATCCCGGCGCGCCGGTCGAGCGGACCGGGCGCGGCGACCCCCACCCCGAGCAGCGCCTGCGCTCCGCCCGCGGCGCCGCTCAGCCGGCTCACCGCCCGTACGACCTCATCCGCCACGGCGTCCGGCCCCGCGCCGAAGTCCAGCGGGCCGCGGAGCCGGTCCACGACCGTGCCCGCGAGGTCGACCCGTACCGCCCTCAGCTCGTCGCGGTCGGCATGGACGCCGACCGCGTACCCGGCCTGCGCGGCCAGCCGGATCAGCGTGCGCGGCTTGCCGCCGGTGGACGCCCCGCGGCCGGCCTCCGCGACGAGCCCCTCGGCCCGCAGCCGCGCCGTGATCTTGCCGACGGCCTGCGGGGTGAGTCCCGTACGGCCCGCGAGGTCGGCGCGCCCGAGGCCGGCCGGCCCGGCTTCGCGCAGCAGGCCCAGCACGAGCGCGTCGTTGTGCCCGCGCAGTGCCGGCAGGTTCACGCCGCTTCCGTTGCTCCAGTCCACCGGCCCATTCTCCACCTTCCTTGCACTTAGGAAACGCTGTTGCCAAAGTGGAGGGCATGAACGCCGCCCCCATCTCCACCCCCGCCCCCGCCCGCGTCACCCCCTCCCGCCCCACCGGCCCCCTCCGCGTGGGCGTCGTCGGCTACGGCCTCGCCGGCTCCGTCTTCCACGCGCCCCTGGTCTCCGCCACCGACGGCCTGGTCCTCGACACCGTCGTCACCTCCGACCCCGGCCGCCAGGACCAGGTCCGCGAGGCCTACCCGGACGTGCGGATCGCCGCCTCCGCCCAGGAGCTGTGGGACCGCAGCCCGGCCCTCGACCTGATCGTCGTCGCCTCCCCCAACAGGACCCACGTGCCCCTCGCCACGGCCGCCCTGGAGGCCGGCATCCCGGTCGTCGTGGACAAGCCGCTCGCTGCGACCGCCGCCGAGGCCCGCGAACTCGCCGACCTCGCCGAGCGGACCGGCACCTTCCTGTCCGTGTTCCAGAACCGCCGCTGGGACAACGACTTCCTCACCCTGCGCCGCCTCCTCGCCGACGGCGAGCTCGGCGAGGTCCAGCGCTTCGAGTCCCGCTTCGAGCGCTGGCGCCCGCAGCTCAAGGGCGGCTGGCGCGAGTCCGGGGCGCCGGAGGAGATCGGCGGCCTGCTCTACGACCTCGGCAGCCACGTCGTGGACCAGGCTCTCGTGCTGTTCGGCCCGGCCGTACGGGTGTACGCGGAGACCGACGTACGCCGCCCGGGCGCCGAGGCCGACGACGACACCTTCATCGCCGTCACGCACGCGGGCGGCGTCCGCTCCCACCTCTACGTGAGCGCGACCACGGCGCAGCTCGGCCCCCGCTTCCGCGTGCTCGGCTCGCGGGCCGGCTGGGTGAAGTACGGGCTCGACCCGCAGGAGGCCGCCCTGCGCGAGGGCCACCGGCCGGGGGACGGCACGCCGTGGGGCGAGGAGCCCGAGCACATGTGGGGCCGGCTGGGCTCCGGCGAGTCCCCGCTGACCGGCGGCGGGACACCGGTGGCGACGGCGGCGGGCGACTACCCGGCGTACTACGCGGCGGTGGCGGCCGCGCTGCGCGAGGGCGGGCCCGCCCCGGTCACCGCGCGGGAGGCGGCGCAGTGCCTGGAGGTGCTGGAGGCCGCGCGGATCTCGTCCCGGGACGGGGTGACGGTGGAGCTGTGACCCGGAGCCACGACCCGGCTCCGCTCCGCCCGCTTTTCGTACAAGTCATAGCAATCAGCGCTTTGCCTCGCACGGACGATCTATCCTTCACAGACTGTTGATCATCAGACGCGTGAAGAATGGACCCGCCGTGAAGCTGCCCAGGATCGCATCGGCCGTCGCCGCGGCCGCGATGGCCCCGGCCGTCCTGCTCGCCTCGCCGGCGTTCGCCGCGCCGGCGGCCGTGGACCGGCCGGCCGCTCCGACCGTCCCCGACACGGACCCGACCGGGGGCGGGCAGACCGCGGACAAGCCGGACGAGGACCCGCAGGCCGCCAAGGACCGGACCGCCATCCAGGCCATCCTGGCGGACCCGGCGAGCGGGCCCGGCGTACGCGAGGCCGCGGAGAAGGCCCTGAAGGGAACGGCCGCGGACATGCGGACGTTCCTGGAGGTCGAGTGGGCGAAGCAGCAGTTCGAGGACGACCTGGTGCGGGTCGCGCAGATCGAGACGGCCGGCGGCCCGGCCGTGAAGAAGGCCGCCGCAGCCGCCCTCCACACGGGCACCCGCGAGGCGATCACCGCGTTCCTCAAGGAGGGGCAGCACGCGGCCCGCTTCGAGGACGACAAGGTCGAGCTGGCGCGCATGCTGCCCGGCGCCGGCAAGGGGATCACCGAGGCGGTCAACAAGCTGCTGAGCAGCGGGACGCGCGAGCAGGTGCGCGAGTTCGTCCAGACCGGACAGCACACGGTGCGCGCCGAGGACGACCGGGTCCTGCTGCTGGGCATGTTGAAGGACGCCGGGCCGGGCCTGAAGGACGGGATCGTCAAGCTCCTGGAGAAGAACCCGACCCCGGAGGAGCTGCGGACGTTCGTGACGAAGACGCAAGCCGAGCTGCGCGACGGCGACAACACCGCCGCGATCCGGGCGATGCTGGCGGGCGCGGGCCCGGAGCTGAAGAAGGCGGCGACCGCAGCGCTGGGCGGCACGGCCGCGGACCGGGCCGAGTTCCTGAAGACCGGGCAGCACACCGCCCGCGCCAAGGACAAGGAGGCGCAGGGCGGCAAGGACGGGTCCGCCGGCAAGGGCGGCGACACGAGCGGCTCGGCGAAGCCCTCCCCGGAGGCCGGATCCGGATCCGGTTCGGGCTCCGGCGGCGCAACCACGAAGGCGACCCCGGCGGGCGGGTCCGGCCCGCTCGCCAGCACCGGCGCCAACGCGGGGGTCGCGGTGACGGCGGGCGCGGGCGCGGCGGCGCTGGGCGCGGGGGCCGGGCTCCTCTACGCCGGCCGCCGTCGCCGCGCGGCGACGCGGGGCTGACGGGCTGGCTCACGGGCGGGGGCCGTACCGGACGCCGGCACGGCCCCTCCCCCCACCGCGTTACGCGTTACGCGTCACGCGTCACGCGTCACGCGTCACGCGTTCTTGAACTCCTGCCGCTGCCGTCCCAGCCGCTCGATCTCCAGCTCGACGACGTCCCCGGCCCGCAGGTACGGCTTCGGCTCCGGCTGGCCCATGGCCACGCCGGCCGGGGTGCCGGTGACGATGACGTCGCCCGGGTGGAGCGTCATGAACTGGCTCAGGTACCGCACGACCTCGCCGACCGGGAAGATCTGGTCGGAGGTGTTGCCGTCCTGCTTGAGCTCACCGTTGACCCACAGCTTCACGCCGAGGACCTGCGGGTCCTCGATCTCGTCGGCCGTCACGAGCCACGGGCCCAGCGGGGTGAACGTCTCGCAGTTCTTGCCCTTGTCCCAGGTGCCGCCGCGCTCGATCTGGAACTCGCGCTCCGAGACGTCGTTGACCAGCGCGTAGCCGCCGACGTGGGCGAGGCCCTCCTCGGCGGAGGACAGGTAGCGGGCCGTGCTGCCGATGACGACGCCGAGCTCGGCCTCCCAGTCGGTCTTGACGCTGCCGCGCGGGATCAGGACGGTGTCGTCCGGTCCGACCACGGTGTCGGCGGCCTTGAGGAACAGGATCGGCTCGGCCGGAGGCTCCGCGCCGATCTCGGCGGCGTGGCCGAAGTAGTTCAGGCCGATGCCCACGATCTTGCCGATGCGGCCGATCGGCGCGCCGATCCGCAGCCCCTCGGCGTCGAGCGCCGGGATCTCACCGGATACCGCCGCGTCCCGTACCCGGGACAGCACGGAGTCGTCGGCGAGCAGGGCGCCGTCCACATCCGTGATCAGGCCGGACAGGTCACGCAGGGTCCCGTCCTGGTCGAGCAGCGCGGGGCGCTCGGCGCCGGCCGGTCCGACACGCAGCAGTTTCATGGGCGTTCTCCCGTGGTCGAGGGTGGTCGGCCCATGGGCATGCCCCGGGCCGGACGATGGGTTGCGGCCATCGGAGGATTGGCCGATCCTCCAAGATGCCCACCCAATCCGCAAGACCCTGTTCACAGACTGGAACGCTCGAGTCCGCCGGCCGCCGCCTCGCGCCCCTCGGCCCGCTCCTTGCGGTACTGCAGCCAGGCCCGCTCGGCGACGGACCAGGCGGTGGTGGTCACCAGGTAGAGGCCTGCGGCGAGCGGCACCACGGCGGCCGTGATCAGCGTCCCGAACGACAGCAGGGGCAGTACGCCGCCCACCTTCCGCAGCACCTCCTGCTGCTCGGCACTCAGCGCGGCGGCGGCAGCGGAGCCGGAGGCCGCGGCGCCGACAGCAGCAGGGGCAGCGGCACGAGCAGGAGCGGCCGCTGCAGCCACCGCAGCCGCGGCGGCGGCCCGCCGCCCGCGCACCGCGCTCCAGGCGGCAACCACGGCTATGGCGGCGAACAGCCCGAGGAACACCAGCCCCTGTGCCCCGAAGACACCACCGGCCCCCAGGGCATCGGCCCACCGGGAGCCCAGCGGCGCCCCGAGCAGGCGGTGGTCCAGCAGCTCTGCGGACGAGGTGAAGGCCCGGTACATGAGGAAGAACACCGGCAGCTGGAGCAGCACCGGCAGGCAGCCGGCCACCGGGGTGGCCCCCTTGAAGGCCGCCCGGTTCAGCGGGTGCAGGGCGAGCCGTACGAGCACGGTGAACAGCACGATCGCGGCAGCGGTCGCGGATGAGGCCAGCACCGGCTCCAGGAACCGGCCCAGCTCAACAACAAGACGGGTGAAAACGGACACGCGGGCCCTCCGAGGGGTCTCGTCGAACGTCGAAAGAAATGCGTTTCGGCGGTGCGACGACCCGCGAGGGGCACGACAGCGAGAAGAGAGGAAGAGCTACAGAGCTACGCGCCCCTACGCGGCCGTCGGAACGAGACGGCCGGGCGCCCTCGGCCGCGACCGGCCCGAGGCATCGGGATCACGCTGCGGCAGGAACGCCGTGCGCTGCTCGCGGTCCCGGATCGCGGTGCGTATCCGGTGCGGCGGGACGGACCGTACGAGGCAGGCGGCCAGGGCGGCGGCACCCACGGCCACGGCAGCGGCGAGCACGGCAAGGGCCACCACGACGGCAGCCGGCCCGCCCTCCCCGAGGAACAGCCCGAGCAGGCCGCCCAGCAACAGCAGCGGGGCGAGCCGAGCAGCGACGGAGGACGCAAACGCAAACCGCCCGCGCATCCGGACTACCACCCCGCCTCCCCATGATCAACTGACTCGGGTCGATCCTAACCGACCGCACTGACAACGGAGTCGGGGCGGCGCAGGGTTCCCCAGACCACCAGCCGGTACTTCGAGGTGTACTCCGGAGTGCAGGTGGTGAGCGTGATGTACGCCCCCGGCTCGCTGTACCCGTACTCCGGCCGCACCGTGCTCCGCGGCACCGGCGCGAGCACCCCCGTGTCCCGCTCGCTCGTCTCGGCCAGCGTCCTGCCGACCACGTACGTGAACCGCCGCCCCCGGACGTCGACGATCAGCTCGTCCCCGGCCCGCAGCCGGTTGATGTACCGGAACGGCTCCCCGTGGGTGTTGCGGTGCCCGGCCAGCGCGAAGTTCCCCGCCGCCCCGGGCTGCGCGGTCCCGGGATAGTGCCCGGCGTACCCCTTGTCGAGCACGGCCCGCTTGTCGACCCCCTGCGCGATCGGCACGACGACCCCGAGCCGCGGAATCCGCAGCACCCCGTACGCCCCGGAACCACCGGGGGCAGAAGCAGCAGGAAGCGAACCAGAGGAAGAAGACCCCGCCCCCGGCACCGCAGCCGAACCAGAAGGACCAGGAGAGGCGGAAGGAGAAGGAGAAACCGACGAGCCGGAGGCGACAGGGGATTCCGCAGGCGACTCAGAGCGGGAGTCGGAACGGGAATGGGACCCGGCCTGCCACTCCTCCTCCAACGCGGCGACCTGCCGGTGGGCGGAGGCCAGCGCCTGCCGGTTGGTCCACCACACCTGGTGCACCACCAGCAGCAACACCACCACACCCACCGTGACGGCCAGTTCGGCCGCGGCCCACAGCAGGCCCGCGAGACCGGCGCGGTGCGCGCCCCGACCGCCGCCCTGCACCACCACACGCATGTGATCCCGCACGGGGCGCACCTTAAGACCTCCCCCGCCAACAGACCAGCAGCAGTACGGTGTGAACCATGCGCCCCGACACGCCTGCCGAGCACATCGCCGAAGCCGAGCGCCTGATCCGCACGGCGACCCGCTACCCCGAGGACCAGGAGCCCCTGCTGCTCCAGGCCGCGGCCCATCTCGAACTGGCCGACGCCCGGGAACGCGCCAGCGCCCTGTACGACCAGCTGCTGGCCGGCGAACCGGCCAACCCGCACCTGATCAAGGCGCTGCAGGCGGCGAACCTGTGGGAGTACGGCCACGAGCCGGAGGCGCGCGCCCTCATCCAGGGCATCCGCGCCGCGGCCCCGTCGGACCCGGCGCCGTGGGAGGTGATCGCGGAGGCCCTGGAGGCCCATGACGAGCTGACCGCGTCGGAGGAGTGCTTCACCCAGGCGGCGACCCTCCTGATCACGGAGCAGGACCCCCTCACCCCGGCCACGACCGCCCTCCTGACCGGCCGGCACCGGGTGCGCCGCCTCCTGGGCCTCGCGCACGACGACTGGGACATGGTGGCCGACACCCGCCACACCGGCCCGATCCCGCTGGACGAGCTGCACGACCCCAAGCGCATCTGGGCCCTCGGCTCCGACGACCCGGCCGAGCTCCGCGCGGAGATCGCCCGCCTGCGCGCGGAGCTGGGCGACCGCCGCGCGGCCCTGTCCCGCCCGTTCCCGGTGGCGCTCCTGCACTGGCCGCAGCGGGAGCTGGCGGAACTCCTCACGAGCTACCCCACCCTTTCGGCCGAGTACCCCTCCCACGAGGCGCACCTGACCCAGATCGAGGCGTCCCTGCGCGCCCTGGCCGCCTCGGGCACGACGAACCTGGGGATCGTCACGGCGAGCGTCCCGTCGTACGAGGCCTTCGCGGCATCGGAGAAGACCTCCCCGGCCTCCCCGTCCCTCCTCCCGGAGTACGCGACGACCCTGGCGGCCCGAGGCAAGGCCACCCCCTGGCCCCCGGCCCCCAACGCCCCCTGCTGGTGCACCTCAACCAAGCCCTACGCCGAATGCCACGGCCAGACCCGCACTGCTTGACGCAGGGGTCGGCAGCCCGGGGTTATGCGCCGCCGCGGGAGCGGTGGAAGTTGTTCCACCACTCGCGCTGGTACGCGGCGTAGGCCTGGTGCAGGCCGTGGTTCTTGTGCAGCGTGAGCCGGGGGAGCGTCGTACGCGATGCGCCGTCGGGTATGCGCTCAATCACGCTCCAGTCCTCGTCGAGTGAGATCGCCCCGATGTCCAAGCGGACGTGGCAGTTGGGGCACAGACACAGGATGTTGCGCTCGACGTCCGGCCCCTTGTGGGGTGCGGCCAAGGGCTTGAGGTGTGCCCCTTGGCTGTACGGCTTGGCGTTGGCGCCGACGAGCCGTATGCCGCAGGTCTGGCACTGCCCGTCGTACAGGTCCTTGATACGGCGGGCAGCGGCGGTGTCACGGACCATGCGCTGAATCTGAGCGGTGCGGGTCTGCGGGAACTTCTCCTCGTCGGTGAACGCCACGAGGTCGGCTACCGCCCGCTCCGCCGTGGTGAGTTCATGCTGCTCGTCCTGTTCCGGGCAGCGGACGAGGATGAACTGGCAGATCTCGATCGGCTCGCCGCCCGGGCCCGGCGTCACGGAGATCGCCGTGCGGGCCTCGGTGATGCGATACAGGCCGTCGTACCGGTAGCCGTCGTTCGGCGAGTACCGTTCGTCCCCTTTGGCGCCGCGGAGGATCCGGACCGGATAACCGCGCTCGAAGCTGCGCTTCAGGGCAGCGTTGTCCGCGTAGTCCCAGCTCTGGCTCGCCAGGAGGTCCTTCGTGACGGGATGCTTCTGCGAGCCGGGAGATGCGCCTGTGTACCGGATCTCATGCCAGTTGTCGTCATCGTCGTGGTACCCGCCGTTGAGGACGATCGCGTCGGACACGTACTCTCCGTCGGCGTCCTTGAGCTTCGAAATTCCCCGCTGCGTGTCGCCGTGGAGCCGCGCATCGAAGACGTTTTGGCGCCGTCGGTGCACAGAACCGAGCTCAATTCCCTCAACATGGCCAACAACTCGCTCAGCTGTCATCACAGCAGCATAGTCAGCCCCTTTCATCTTCGATCACCCCTTTGTCACCAGCGCCAACTACAGTGGTAACTCAAGCTGTTGGTGGCCGCGGGCTGTGGCTGTGGGTGGGGTGGGGCGGGTGGTGGTCAGGGTGAGGAGGGTGCGCAGGGCCGTCAGGACTTCCGCGGGGGTGTCGCGGATCATGGACGGGGTGGCGCTGACCACCAGGATGCCGTGGGACTCCAGGCGCAGGCGGCGGCGGAGGGTGGCCTGCCAGGCGTCGCGGGTGTAGTGGTACTCCGCCGAGTCGATCTCCAGGGCCACGCCCTCGTCGGGCCAGTACGCGTCCGGGCTGGCCAGGAAGGTGCCGTCCGGGGTGTAGAGGCGGGCGTTCCACAGCGGGGTCGGCAGGTCGCCGGCCGCGGTGAGGGCGTCGCGGGCCCGGCCCTCCGCCGGGGAGCGGACGCCGGCCAGGAGTTCCGCCGCCGCGGTGCGGATCGCCGGGCGGCGCAGGAGGCGGGCGGCGCGGAGCTCGGCGTACAGGTCCTGCGGGTGGCACCAGCCGGACTGCACGACCTGGGCCAGCATCGCCCGGACCCGCTGCGGGTCCTCGGCCCGGGACGCGAAGTCGGCGGCCGCCCGGACCGGGCGGGTGCTCGGGATCCCGGCGACCGTGATGGTCTGCGGCCAGCGGGCGGTGGCCAGCGGCCGGACCTCCGGGGTGGCGGACAGCCGTCGGGGGGACCGGATCAGGACGTCGGCCGGGGTGCGCGGGGCATCGCGGATGCCGAGCAGGGCCAGGGCGGCGGCCCCGGTGAGGGCCGCGCTCTCGCCCGAGAGCGGGTCGGAGGCAGGCTCGGCGGCGTACAGGACGGCGGCCAGGGCGCGTTGGCGGTGGTCCGGGGGTCCCGTCTGGAGGAGGTAGACCCGGGGCAGGAGCCGCTGCCAGGGGCCTTCGGGCCGGGTCCGGGAGCTGATGGTGGCGTCGGGGATGCCGGCCGCGGTGAGCTGCCGCCGGGTGGCCAGGTTCAGCTGCCTGCGGGTGGCAGGGTGGAGCTGCCGCCTGGTGGCCGGCGTCTTGGCCGGGGGCGTCGTCGTCGCCGTCGGCGCGTTCGGTGTCGTTGCGATCATGCCGCCGGTATGCCCGTACGCGGCCCCTCGGATGCCGGACCCGGGGCACCCGGTGTGCGTCCCGTCAGGGCCGGGACGGGTGGGTCGGGGACAGGAAGACCACCACCGCCGTGCGGGTGCCCGGCAGGGGGGTCACCTCGCGCCAGCCCAGGCGGCGGTACGTGGCCACCGTGGCCGTCGCCAGGCGGGAGGTCAGCAGCCAGGCGCGGCCGTCCGGGGCGTCGGCCGCGATCTCCGTCAGCAGGGCCCGGCCGGTGCCGCGGCCGCGCGCGTGCGGGCGTACGGCGAGCTCGTCCACCTCCAGCGCGCCCGTCAGCAGCTCCCGTACCCGCTGCGGGCCGAGCTGTGCGGCGACCTGGGCGTAGCCGCGGTCCGCGGGGAAGGCGGCGGGGGTGAGCCAGCCCGTGGCGAAGCCGTCGATGCCGGCCGCGGACTGGACGAGGGCCGTACGGAAGCCGCGGCGCCGGGTGTCGGCCTGCAGCCGGACCCCGAAGCGGCGAATGGTTTCTTCGTCCTCGTTCCACGGCGGGGCCGAGAACACCTCGGCGTAGGTGTCGAGCAGTTCGTCCGCGAGGTCGAGGACGGTGTCTCCGTAGCAGATCATGTGTCCGGCCCCCTGCTCGCCTGCTCTCTGGTTCCGTGCCGCGAATGTATGCCCCGACCACCCCCTTCGGCGCGTATCGCACGGATCCGGCGAGTGTGCGACAAATCCCCCCACCCCGCTCCGTGTCGAGAGCCCCTCCGCCGCGTTGAGCAGCCCGTGGACAGACTGCTTCGGATGGCCGGCTGCTGCGCCCTCGCCTTCCTGCTCGTCCTGGGCGTGGTGGCACTGCTGCCGCGCGCCGTGCAGGACGCCGTACCGGATTCCGTCATCGGCGGAGCCGTGCTCGTGCTCGCGGCGGTGGGCGCCCGCCGGGTGGCCAAGCCACCCCGTTAGGGTGCATGTGGGTCCGTACATACGACGACATCAGGGAGTTGGCATGGTGCGAGTACCGAGTTCCGCAGTGGCGGCCGCCGGGCTGGTCGGCGGGTACGCCGTCGCCCGCTGGACCAAGAAGCGCCCCCTGGGCGGTGTCGTGCTCGGCGCCGCCGGGCTCGCGGCCGGACGCGAGTGGCACCGCAGCGGCGGCACCCCGGCAGCCGCAGGGCTCGGCGCGCTCTACCTGGCCGGCTTCGCGGGCGCCCACCCGCTGGCCAAGAAGGTCGGGGCGTGGCCGGCCGTCCTCGGAGCCGCGGCCGTCGTGGCCGCAGCCTCCTGGGCCGTCTCCGACCGCCATTGATCCCCCCTGCCCCCCTGTCCCCTGCCCTCCTCCTTCCCCCTTCTCCTGCGCGTCCTCGCGTCCTCGCGTCCTCGCGTCCTCGCGTCCTCGCGTCCTCGCGTCCTCGCGTCCTCGCGTCCTCGCGTCCTACGCGCCGAACGCCCGTGACACCGCGTAGATCAGCAAGCCCGCCAGGGCGCCGACCACCGTGCCGTTGATCCGGATGAACTGAAGGTCCCGCCCGATGTGGGCCTCGATCTTCCGGGACGTGTGCTCGGCGTCCCACCCGGCCACCGTCTCGGTGATCAGCGAGGTGATCTCGGCCCGGTACGTGGTCACCACGTACACCACCGCACCCTCCAGCCAGCCCTCCACCTTGGCCTGGAGCCGGCCGTCCGTGGCCAGCCGCGCCCCCAGCGACAGCAGCGAGGAGCGGGCCCGCAGGCGCAGCTCGCTGTGCTCGTCCTCCGCCGCCGCAATGATCATCGACCGGATCGCGGTCCAGGCGGAGGCGATCACGTCCTGGATCTCCTCGCGCTCCAGTATCTCGGCCTTCAGCCGCTCCACCCGGCCCCGCGTGTCGCTGTCCGACTGCAGATCGGCCGCGAAGTCCCGCAGGAACCGGTCCACCGCCCCGCGCGCCGGGTGCTCGGGCATGTCCCGCATCTCGGTCAGGAAGCGGAGCAGCTCCTTGTACACGCGCTCCCCCACCTTGCGGTCCACGAAGCGCGGGGTCCAGCCGGGCGCCCCGCCCTGCACCGCGTCCATCACCGAGTCCCCGTGCGTCACCAGCCAGTCGCGGGCCTTGGCGCACACGAGGTCGACGACCCTGCGGTGCCCGCCGTCCGCGACGACCCGCTCCAGCGTCTTGCCGATGCCCGGCGCGATCTCGGCCGTCTCGGCCCGCCGGGTGATGGCCTCCCCCACGACCGCCTGCACGTCGGAGTCCCGCAGCACGGCCAGCGCCCCGCGCAGTGCGGTGGCGACCTCGGCCGTGACCCGGTCGGCATGGGCGGGTTCGGCCAGCCAGGCGCCGAGCCGGCCGCCGATGCCGAGGGCGTGCAGCCGGGCCCGGACCACGTCCGCCGAGAGGAAGTTCTCCCCGACGAACTCCCCCAGCGAGATACCGAGCTGGTCCTTCTTGGTCGGGATGATCGCGGTGTGCGGGATGGGCAGGCCCAGCGGCCGCCGGAACAGCGCGGTGACCGCGAACCAGTCCGCGAGCGCACCGACCATGCCGGCCTCGGCGGCGGCCCGCACGTACCCGGCCCAGCTGCCGGCCCCGGCACTCTGCGCCCAGGTGGCCAGGACGTACACCACCGCGACCAGGAGCAGCAGGCCGGTGGCGGTGGTCTTCATCCGGCGCACGCCGCGCCGGCGCTCCTCGTCCGCCGCGCTGAACACGAAGCCGCCGCGGCCGGGCGGGGGCGCGGCGCCCCGGGCGGTACGGGGGCCTGCGGCCGCGCCGGGGCCTCCGGCGGTGGTGCGGTCGTCCACGTGCTCCTGCCTTCCCCCGGGCGCCGGTTTTGTCTGCATAGCATCCGACTACCCGCGGCCCCGAAGAGTTCCCGGCGCGCCGTCCCGGCCTTGCAGCCCGATACCTGCCTTACAGCTCCTTGCGCAGGTCCGGGCCCCGGTCCAGGCCCCGGTCGCGCCCGTCGCGCCTCTCTCGCCTGTCTCGCCTGTCTCGCCTCTCGTCCCGCTCGCGCCTGTCGTCCCGGTCGTCCCGGTCGTCCCGGTCGTCCCGGTCGTACTTGGAGATCTTGCGGACCTTCGAGCCCTTGGAGCCCCGGGGCTCCTTCACCACCACGCCCACCCCGCCCCAGAAGGCGAATCCCGTCACCACCACGCGCGGCGCACCCGGCGCGACCGGCGCGGCGCGGCGGTGGTCCTGGTCGAAGGCGCCCATGACGCCGATGCCCCGTACGTCGACCTCCACGCCCGGCGGCACGGTGATCTGGATGCCGCCCATGATCGCGAAGCAGTTGATCACCACCTCGCGCTCCGCGAAGTTCGCCTCGCGCAGGTCGAGCTCCCCGCCGCCCCAGAACGCCACCGCGTTGAACCGCGCCGGCACCGTCCAGATCCCCTTGCGCTGGAAGCCCGACATCACCGCCACCGCCGTGGCCGAGGACGGCGGGTACGCCCCGTTGCCGATCCGGGACGCCCAGGACCCGTCCTGCGGCGCCGCGGCCGGCACCCCGCCCGCCGCCGCACCGACGCCGACCCCGCCGCCGGCCGCCGACGCCGGCAGGTCCCGGGTCAGCGGCTCCAGCTCCGCGTACGTCCGCGACTTGTACGCCGCGTCCAGCCGCTCCTCGAATTCCTCCATGTCGAGCCGACCCTCGGCGACGGCGTCCCGCAGACGCTCCACCACCCGCTCCCGGTCGGCATCCGACGCCCTCAGTTCCGGCAACGGCTTCTGCGGCCCCTCGTCAGTCATGCGCCAAGACTATGCAGCCGGAACCCCTACGTGTACGGTCCCGGCCCCGGCAACTCCCCCGGGGCCGCCCCTGATTCATCCCTGACTCCGACCGGTCCCACAGCCCCGCCCCACAGCCCCGTCCGGCAGCCCCGGTCCCGCACCCCGCCCCTCAGCCCCGCCCCGCGTACATCCGCGCGATCACGTCCTCGATGTCCGGCTCCCGCACCGACAGGTCCAGCAGCGGATACCGCGCCGCCACCTCCGCCACCAGCGGCGCCGCCGAGGACCCGGCCGGGAACGCCAGCCACTGCCGCGCCCCCTCCACCTTCACCACCCGCGCCCCCGCCACACTGATCGCCGGAAGCTCCCGTTCCAGGTCCAGTACGAGCATCCGCTCGCTCTCCCCCACCGACCCCGCCGCATGCAGCCCGGCCAGCGCCCCGTCGTACATCAGCCGCCCGTGGTCGATCACCATCACCCGCTCGCACAGCTGCTCGATGTCCTGCAGGTCGTGCGTGGTCAGCAGCACCGTCGTGCCCAGCTCCGCGTTCAGCTGCCGCAGGAAGCCCCGCACCTTCGCCTTGCTCACCACGTCCAGCCCGATCGTCGGCTCGTCCAGGTACAGCACGTCCGGATCGTGCAGCAGCGCCGCCGCGATGTCCCCCCGCATCCGCTGCCCCAGCGACAGCTGCCGCACCGGCACGTCCAGCAGCGCCCCCAGGTCCAGCCGCTCCACGCACCGCTGCAGGTTCTCCTCGAACCGCGCCCGCGGGATCCGGTACAGCCGCCGCATCAGCCCGTAGCTGTCCTTCAGCGGAAGGTCCCACCACAACGTGGTGCGCTGCCCGAACACCACCCCGATCCGGTGCGCGAGCCGCATCCGCTCCCGCGCAGGGTCGACCCCGGCCACCCGCAGCCGGCCCCCGCTCGGCGTCAGGATCCCGGTCAGCATCTTGATCGTGGTCGACTTCCCCGCCCCGTTGGGCCCGATGTAGCCGACCACCTCGCCCCGCGCCACCTCGAAGCTGATCCCGTCCACCGCCCTGACCTGCCGCTTCTCCCGCCGCACCAGGCCCGTACGGCGCCGGACGTCGAAGACCTTCTCGACCCCGTCCACCTCGATCAACACATCCCTGCCCACCGCGGATCAGCTCCCCGTACTCCGATACGAACGAAGACCCGCGCGCCAGGCCAGCGCCGCGGGCCCGTACACCACAAGCGCCACCAGCGGGCTCAGGAACGCCACCCACCCCGGAAGCCCCAGCGGATCCTGCCGCCCCAGCACGTACAGGGCGGGCAGCCAGTTGACGAAGGACAGCGGCACGATGAACGTCACCCCGCGCAGCAGCTCCTTCGCGAAGATCGTCGGCGGGTACTGCAGCATCGTGTTGCCGCCGTACGTGAAGGAGTTCTGCACCTCCGCCGCATCCCCCGCCACGAACTGGAACGCCGCCCCCGCCAGCATCACCGCCCCGTAGATCGCCGCCCCGCCCACCACCATCACCGGCACCAGCAACACCTTCGCCGGCGTCCATGCCACGTCCAGCGCCGCCACCGCCCAGCCCAGCACGCCCAGGCCCTGCGCGACCCGGCCCAGCCGGCGCAGCGCGAACCGGTCCGCCGCGACCTGCGCGAGCACCGGCACCGGCCGCACCAGCATCGTGTCGAGCGACCCGTCGCGCACGCGGGCACCGATCCGGTCGGTATTGCCCAGCAGCAGGTCCGCGAGCCCGAGCGAGGCCGAGGAGGCCCCGTACAGCAGCGCCACCTCGGGCAGCGTGAAACCGCCCAGCACGTCCACGTGCGAGAACATCACCACGATCGCCACGAAGTCGAGGAAGGTGATCGCCGCGTTCCCCACCGCCGTCAGCACGAAGGACGTCCGGTACGCCATCGTCGACCGGATCCACATCGCCACGATCAACCCGTAGCCACGCAACCCCTCCACGGCCCGACCACCGCGCCGCACCGCCCCGGCCCCGGCGCCCGCCCCCACACCGGAGCCGGCCCCCGCCCCGGCCCCCGCCCCCACACCGGACCCCGAACGCACACCGATCCCGATCCCGATCCCGCCCCGCGCCAGGACCTCCTCCACCTCCTCAGCCACCCTGGACCACCACCTTCCGCGTAGCCGCCGCCTGCACCAACCGACCCGCCAGCAACAGCACCAGCGCCCACCCCGCCTGGAACCCCAACGCCACCGACACCCCGCCCGCCCCCGCATGCCGCCCCATCAGCACGTCCATCGGCACCTGCAGCATCGCCGCCCACGGCAGCACCCGCACCACCTCACCGAAACCACCCGGGAACACCGTCAGCGGCAGCAGCATCCCCGAGAAGAAGATCGAGGCCACGGTCGCCATCAGATTGACCCCCGCCCCGTCCATCAGCCAGAACGCCGTCAGCGCCACCAGGTAGCGCAGCGCGAAACCCACCACCAGCCCCAGCAACACCGACCCCAGGAACAGCAGCCACCGCAACGGATCCACCGGCAGCGCCAGCCGGAACACCAGCGCCCCCGCCACCAGCGGCGCCACCCCCCGCCCCACCAACTGGAACGCCGCCCGCCCCAGATCCGCAGCCAGCCACCACAACTGCAGGTCCGCAGGCCGGTACAGGTCGACCGCGATGTCACCCGTACGAATGCGCTCCTGCACCTCCTCCTGGAAGCCGCCCCCGATCAGCGCCCCCGCCGCCAGCAGCGATTGGCTCACCCACACGAACGTCAGCGCCTGCGCCTGGTCATAGCCGCCCAACCCCGGCCGCTCGTCCCACAACGCGATGTACGTGTACGCCAGGATGAAACCGAACACGGTATTGGTGAACACCCCGGCCGCGGTCGCCGTCCCGTAGGTCGCATAACGCCGGAACCCCCCTGCCGCGACCGCCGAATAGAGCCCCGCTCTTCGAGCCGTTGACCGGCGCACCGTATCCCTCCGTTTTCCCACGTCGTTCCCACGTCGGCCGAAGCCGCGTGAGCTTAGTGCGGAGGGGCGATCCACGCGACCGATTTACGCCCGTCCGACGCGGAATGAGCAGCCATCGGGTAGACAGCATGGGGTACAGATGTGGATATTTCGTACGGCCTGGAGGAGTCCCGTCGATGAGCGACCAGTCACCACCACCGGGCTGGACCCCTCGCGACCCGGACACCCCCGCCCCACCCCCGCACCCCGGCGACGAACAGGCACGCCAGGCCGCCGAAAAGACCCAACGCCGACGCAACCGCACCGGATGGCGCCGCCTCGTCCCCACCTGGCGCATGACCCTCGGCGGCATCCTCCTGCTCGCCCTGCTCATCGGCGGCGCCCTCATCGCCGGCTACCTGCTCGTCGACATCCCGCCCGCCAACTCCGCAGCCACCGCCCAGTCCAACGTCTACCTCTACTCCGACGGCTCCCAACTCGCCCGCGACGGCGAGGTCAACCGCGTCAACGTACCGCTCTCCCAGATCCCCCGAACGGTCCAGGAAGCCGTACTCGCCGCCGAAGACCGCGACTTCCACTCCGAACGCGCCGTCGACCCCAAAGCCATGCTCCGCGCCGCCTGGAACACCCTCACCGGCAAGGGCAAGCAATCCGGCTCCACCATCACCCAGCAGTACGTCAAGAACTACTACCTCGGCCAGGAACAGACCATCAAACGCAAGGTCAAGGAATTCTTCATCTCCCTCAAACTCGGACGCGAGAAATCCAAGGCCTACATCCTCGAGGGCTACCTCAACACCAGCTACTTCGGCCGCAACGCCTACGGCATCCAAGCCGCCGCCCAGGCCTACTACGGCAAGGACGTCAGCGCGCTCACCACCGCCGAAGGCGCCTACCTCGCCACCCTCCTCAACTCCCCCAGCACCTTCGACGTCGTCACCCACCCCCAAAGCCGCGACCGCGCCCTCGCCCGCTGGAACTACGTCCTCGACGGCATGGTCAAGAAGCAGTGGCTCACCCCCGCCGAACGCACCGCCACCCGCTTCCCCGAACCCGGCAAGGTCCGCGCCGCCGCCGGCCTCTCCGGCCAGCGCGGCTACCTCGTCGAAGCCGTCAAGGACTACATCACCGAACACGGCATCCTCGACGAGAAGACCCTCGCCGAAGGCGGCTACCGCATCACCACCACCATCGACCGCCGCCGCCAGGGCGCCCTCGTCGACGCAGTCAACGAAAAGATGGTCAGCAAACTCGACCCCGAAGAACGCCCGGTGGACCGCTTCGTACGGGCCGGCGGCGCCTCCATCGACCCCGGCACCGGCAAGGTCGTCGCCCTGTACGGCGGCATCGACTACACCAAGCAGTACGTCAACAACGCGACCCGGCACGACTACCAGGTGGCCTCCACCTTCAAGCCGTTCGTCTTCGCCTCCGCCGTCGAGAACGACTCCCGCACCCAGGACGGCCGCCCGATCACCCCCAACACCCTCTACAACGGCGACAACAAACGCCGCGTCACCGGCACCCGGGTCCCCTACGCCCCCGAGAACGAGGGCCAGCTCTCCTACGGCAACATCACCGTCAGCACCGCCACCGACCTCTCCGTCAACACCGTCTTCGCCCAGATGGTCGTCGACGTCGGCGTCCTCAAGGTCAAGCAGACCGCGATCGACCTCGGCATCCCGAAGGACACCCCGAACTTCGTCGCGAGCCCCGCCATGGCCCTCGGCACCATGCAGGCCAGCGTCCTCGACATGACCCAGGCCTACGCCACCCTCGCCGAGCACGGCCGCCGCACCCCGTACACCTTCCTGGAGAAGATCACCAAGGGCGGCGACACCGTCGAACTCCCCGACCGCACCCCCGAGCAGGCCGTCAGCCGCGAAGCCGCCGACACCACCACCTCCATGCTCGTCAGCGTCGTCGACAATGGCACCGGCAGCGCCGCCCTCGCCGCCGGCCGCCCCGCCGCCGGCAAGACCGGCACCGCAGAACTCGACCGCGCCGCCTGGTTCGCCGCCTACACCCCCGACCTCGTCACCGTCGTCGCGATGATGGGCCAGGACCCCGACACCGGCACCCTGGAATCCCTCTACGGAGCCCTCGGCGAAGCCCGCATCTCAGGCGGCGGCTACCCCGCCCGCATCTGGGCCACGTACACCAAGACCGCCCTCCAAGGCAGCGACCCCGTCGACTTCGACCTCGAACTCCAACCCGGCGCCGCCCCCTCACCGCCGCCCGTCGTGATCCCACCCCAGGAACCCGGCGAACCCACCGCCGAAACCACCGAAACCCCCGAAACCCCAGAGCGCCCCCACCGCCCCAACCGCCCCGGCCGCCCCAACGGCGGGCAGGACGAGGGCCAGAACCAGGGCCGACAGAACGAAGGCCAGACCGACGGCCAGACGACCGAAGGCCAGACCCCCGGCGAGACCGGGGACCAGGACGCCACCCCCGGCACCACCACGGGCGGCACCATCGCCGGCACCACCGGCGGAATCCTCGGCGGCACGACAGCGGGAACGGGCATGATCCCCCGCCCGAGCCCACCGTCCGAATACCTCGAGTAGGCCGCTGCCGGTCAATGCCCGGACGTAGCCTTCAGCCCCACCACGGCCACCAGCAGCAACACGATGAAGAAGATCCGGGAAGCGGTCACCGGCTCACCCAGCACCACCATCCCCAGCACCGCGGCCCCCGCCGCACCGATGCCCACCCACACCCCGTACGCCGTCCCGATCGGCAGCGACTTCGCCGCGTACGACAGCAGCACCATGCTCGCCACGATCCCCGCACCGGTGAACACGCTCGGCCACAGCCGCGTGAACCCCTCCGTGAACTTCATGCCGACCGACCAGCCGACCTCGAGCAGGCCGGCAACCAGAAGAAGAACCCACGCCATGACAGGCACCTCCGGACGAGAACGGAAAAACGGGGTGCGTCGTCTTGTCGTCAACCCGGTACGGCGCGTCTCGTCGGGGATCGCACCACCGTAGCAAAACCCACACAAAAGGGCCGGTGACCAAGGTCACCGGCCCTCAACAGGTCAGAATCGAAGATCAGAGATACAGCCCGGTGGAGTCCTTCGACCCCTCCAGCCGCTCCGCAGCCACCGCATGCAGGTCCCGCTCGCGCATCAGCACGTACGTCATCCCCCGCACCTCGACCTCGCCCCGGTCCTCCGGGTCGTACAGCACCCGGTCCCCCGGCTCCACACTCCGCACGTTCTGCCCGACCGCGACCACCTCGGCCCAGGCCAGCCGCTTGCCGACCGCAGCCGTCGCCGGAATCAGGATCCCGCCGCCCGAGCGCCGCTCGCCCTCCGGCGTGTCGGACTTCACGAGCACGCGGTCGTGCAGCATGCGGATCGGCAGCTTGTCGTGGGTGGTGGTGTTGGTGTTGTCGCTCACGCCAACGAACCTACCCGCCCGCGCCCGGCCTGTCCGCCGCAGGGGTCATCAGCGCTTGCGACGCGTCGACACCACCAGCAGCCCGACCACACCCACGGCAAGCAGCGCCACCGGCACGATCCGCGCCGGACGCGGCGTCCCGTCGTCGTGCCGCAGACCGTCCCGGATGTCCGTCACGACCCGGTTCACCGCAACGACGGCCCGACCCAGCGTGTGGTCGACCGTCGACGCGACCTTGGCCTTCGCGTCCCCGACGATCGTCTTCGGGTGCAGGCGCACACCGATCTCGTCGAGCGTCTCGGCGAGCTGCTCGCGGCGGCGGACAATGTCCGCCTCGATCTGTGCGGGGGTCCTGGCTTCCGGCACCGCGCTGCCTCCGTCGTCGTGGTCGTGGTCCTGCATGGGGCGTAGTCCGCCGGGGACAGTCTGTCAGCTTAGTCTCGTGCCGTAGCGATCCACCTCCCCGAGGAGACTGTCGAGATGAGCGAGCGACTGCAGCCGGGCGACACCGCCCCCGCCTTCACCCTGCCCGACGCGGACGGCAACGAGGTCTCGCTCGCCGACCACAAGGGCCGCAAGGTGATCGTGTACTTCTACCCCGCCGCGCTGACGCCGGGCTGCACCAAGCAGGCCTGCGACTTCACGGACAACCTGGCGGTCCTGGCCGGGGCCGGCTACGACGTGATCGGCGTGTCCCCGGACAAGCCGGAGAAGCTGGCGAAGTTCCGGGAGAAGGAGAGCCTGAAGGTCACCCTGGTCGGCGACCCGGACAAGCAGGTCCTGGAGGCGTACGGGGCGTACGGCGAGAAGAAGCTGTACGGCAAGACGGTGACCGGGGTCATCCGGTCCACGGTGATCGTGGACGAGGAGGGCAAGGTCGAGCGGGCCCTGTACAACGTCAAGGCCACGGGCCACGTAGCCAAGATCATCAAGGACCTGGGCATCTGACCCGGACCCGCCCCACCCCGAAACGGCCCGCACCAACCGGTGCGGGCCGTTCCGCTTATCGGACGGAATCCCCCGTAACCGTCCGACTATCGACCCGTTACTCCATGCGAGGACCGCACGCGTGGTCGCAGAACGGAGGGGCGCCATGAGTGACCCGTACGAGCCGCTGGCACTGGCAGCAGCCGTCGCCGAAGCGCGAGGCTGGGCCGATCTGATGCGGCGACTCGGCCTGCGACAGAGCGGCGGACAGCGGCGAGTGCTCCAGGAGAAGGTCGCCGGCCTCGGACTGGACACGACGCACTTCAAGCAGCGCAGCCCATGGCGCAAGTACTCCGACGAGGCCATCGCGTCGGCGGTTGCCGCCTCCACGACCTTCCGCGAAGTGGCCAGGACCCTCGGAGCGCCGCCGGCCACGGGGACGCTGTCACACATAGCCCGCCGCATCGAGGCACTGGGTATCGACGTCAGCCACTTCCCGGGCATGAACCGTGCCGGGGTCGACCTGCCGTTCACCACCGCCGAGCTTTGCGAGGCGGCCGTATCCGCCGACAGCGTGCGCGGCGTCGCCCGGTCACTCGGGGTGCCCGACGACAGCCGCTCCCGAGCCGCGCTGAGCCGAATGCTGCGCGAGCGCGGCGTCGAGACCTCACACTTCCGCAACGCACGGCTGACGATCTCCGAGGAGGATCTACGCGCGGTCCTGCCGGAAGCAGCCAGTTACGCCGATGCCATGCGAGCCCTGGGCCTCGAAGTCAACACCTCGAACCACCGGCGCGTACGACGCAGGGTGGCACAACTCGGACTCGACGCCGGTCACTTCACGCGACGCGCCTGGGGCAGGACACCCGCTCGCGAGCCGAGGCCCGCCGCGCCTGGCACGCTCACGCTGCTCCCCGACGGGTCGCCCCGTACGAACCGCACGCGGCTGCACCGGGCACTCCAGGAGATCGGCGTCCCGTACAACTGCGCCATGTGCGGCAACCCCGGCGAGTGGCTCGGCGAAACCATCACACTCCAGATCGACCACGTCAGCGGGGACTGGCTGGACAACCGCCCCGGCAACCTCCGCTACCTGTGCCCCAACTGCCACAGCCTGACAGAGACGTGGTGCCGCAGGCGCCGCCCCAAGTCCTTCGCCTCTCCGACCTCCGCCCCGTAGACTGAGCGAAGCCCAGCCTGACTCAATGTCCGAATTGGGCACAATGTCGCGGTTGTGGTGGAATTGGCAGTCACGCTGGGTTTAGGTCCCAGTGGGGTAAAACCCGTGGGGGTTCGAGTCCCCCCAACCGCACACGTGCCGAAGGCCCCGTACGCAGCCGCATACGGGGCCTTCGGTGCATCGCCGGGCTCAGCCCAGGAGCTCCTTGATCACCGGGACCAAGGCGCGGAAGGCCTGGCCGCGGTGGGAGATGGCGTTCTTTTCCGCCGGGGTGAGTTCGGCGCAGGTGCGGGTCTCGCCCAGCGGCTGGAGGATCGGGTCGTAGCCGAAGCCGCCCGTGCCGGCCGGGGTGTGGCGGAGGGTGCCCAGGAGGCGGCCCTCGACGACGCGTTCGGTGCCGTCGGGCAGGGCGAGGGCGGCGGCGCAGGAGAAGTGGGCGCCGCGGTGGGCGTCGTCGATGTCGGAGAGCTGGGCCAGGAGCAGGTCGAGATTGGCCTTGTCGTCGCCGTGGGTGCCGGCCCAGCGGGCGGAGAAGATGCCGGGGGCGCCGTTCAGGACGTCGACGCAGAGGCCGGAGTCGTCGGCGATGGCGGGGAGGCCGGTGGCGCGGGCGAGGGCGTGGGCCTTGAGGAGGGCGTTCTCGGCGAAGGTGACGCCGGTTTCCTTGACGTCCGGGATCTCGGGGTACGCGTCCGCGCCGACCAGCTCGTGGGGCAGGCCGGCGTCGGACAGGATGGCGCGGAGCTCGGTGACTTTGCCCGCGTTGCGGGTCGCGAGGATCAGGCGGGTCATGCCCGTCATTATCCGGGCGGGTCCGCCCGCTCCGGGCCGGGCCCGGTCTCAGCCCGGGGTGCAGACCTTGGAGATCTCCTTGGCGGCGTCCGCGACGGGGGTGATGTCGGGGGTCTGGTTGCCGCTCTCGATGGAGGTGCGGACGTTCTTGACGGCCGTGTTCATGGAGGCGAGGGCCTTCTTCAGGTCGGCGTTGTCGGTCTGGTCGCCGATCTTCTTGAGGTTGGCGTCGATCTGGTTGAGGGCGTTCTGGGCGTCCTGGGGGCTGTTGCCGGCGTTGGAGACGGCCTGCTGGAGGTCGTTGGCTCCGTCGGTGATGGCGACGGCCGTGTTGGCGCAGTCCATGGCGGTGGAGATGGCGTCGCAGGCCGTGAGGGCCGGGAGCGTCAGGGCGGCTGCCACGGCGACGGCGGCTATGCGGTGCTTCATGCGGGTCCTCTCAGGGGACGGGGATGCGTACGTACGTGCGTACGGGCGCACGGTTCGGTGACCGTGCGCCCGTACGCAGGAGGACGCGGGGGCGGGCGTCGTGGTTCTCGGCGGGCCCGGCCCGGGCCCGGGCCTAGAGGCCGAGGGCGGTGCGCTGGATGGTTTCGAGGTCGGCGCAGCCGCCGGCGGCGAGGTCGAGGAGGGCGTTGAGCTCCTTGCGGTCGAAGGGTTCGCCTTCGGCGGTGCCCTGGACCTCGACGAAGCGGCCGTCGCCGGTGCAGACGACGTTCATGTCGGTTTCGGCGCGGACGTCTTCCTCGTAGCAGAGGTCGAGGAGGGGGACGCCGTCGACGATGCCGACGCTGACGGCGGCGACGGTGCCGGTGAGCGGCTTGCGGCCGGCCTTGATGAGCTTCTTGTTCTGGCCCCAGGTGATGGCGTCGGCGAGGGCGACGTAGGCGCCGGTGATGGCGGCGGTGCGGGTGCCGCCGTCGGCCTGGAGGACGTCGCAGTCGAGGACGATGGTGTTCTCGCCGAGGGCCTTGTAGTCGATGACGGCGCGCAGGGAGCGGCCGATGAGGCGGGAGATCTCGTGGGTGCGGCCGCCGATCTTGCCGCGTACGGATTCGCGGTCGCCGCGGGTGTTGGTGGAGCGGGGGAGCATCGAGTATTCGGAGGTGACCCAGCCTTCGCCGCTGCCCTTGCGCCAGCGGGGGACGCCTTCGGTGAAGGAGGCGGTGCAGAAGACTTTGGTGTCTCCGAAGGAGATGAGGACGGAGCCCTCGGCGTGCTTGCTCCATCCGCGTTCGATGGTGACCGGGCGGAGCTGTTCGGGCGTGCGGCCGTCGATGCGAGACATGCTTCCGAGCCTAGTGGGTGCGGGGAGGGCGCAGGCTCCTTGGCGGGGTGGGCGTGGACCCCGTACCGGCGGGTGGCTGGGTACGGGGTCCGTGCCGTGGCTGAGCGGTGGGCTCAGGTCGTCACGTCATCACGTCGTCACATCATGTCTTCGATTTCGGCGGCGATGGGGTCGGCGTCGGTGCCGATGACGACCTGGACGGCGGTGCCCATCTTGACGACGCCGTGGGCGCCGGCGGCCTTGAGGGCGGCTTCGTCGACGAGCTCGGGGTCGGCGACTTCGGTGCGCAGGCGGGTGATGCAGCCTTCGACTTCTTCGATGTTGTCGATGCCGCCGAGCCCGGCGACGATCTTCTCAGCCTTGGTGGCCATGTGTTTCTCCCTGTGTTCTGCGAAGAAGGGGTCTCGGCGGTTCTGGTCCGGCCGGCCAGTGCGCTCCGTTTCGTCACGGTAGCTCACTGTTGGCCCACTGTTGGCCCAGTTGCGCGGGCGCGGGTCCGGCTCGTGCCGAAGGATGACGATCAGCAGCAGCCTGCCAAAAGTGGTCTACACCAGTGTGCCGTACGGGAGGCACCTGCCCAAACAGGCCGGGTCAGGGAGGAAGCCGATGAGCGCGCAGGGTGTGCAGGGCGCTGCGGCGGCACGGCGGCCGAAGTGGTGGAACGGTTTGTTCCAGGGTCTGCAGAAGATGGGGCGGAGTCTGCAGCTGCCGATCGCGGTGCTGCCGGCGGCGGGGATCCTGAATCGGCTGGGTCAGCCGGATCTCTTCGGGAAGGACCGTCTGAACTGGACGGGGCCGGCGCGGGTGATGGCGGCCGCCGGCGGGGCGCTGCTGAGTCCGGATCTGGGTCTGCCGTTGCTTTTCTGTGTGGGTGTGGCGATCGGCATGGCGAGGAAGGCGGACGGTTCGACGGCGCTGGCGGCGGTGACGGGGTTCTTGGTGTACCGGAGCGTGCTGCACGCGTTTCCGAATCCGTGTCCGGTGGGGACGCGGGAGATCGGGGGCGGTTGTCTGACGAGGGACAACAACACGTTCGTGGAGTTCTCGTACCAGAATCCGGGGGTGTTCGGCGGGATCGTGATGGGGCTGCTGGCGGCGTGGTTCTGGCAGCGGTTCCATCGGGTGAGGCTGGTGGACTGGCTGGGGTTCTTCAACGGGCGGCGCTTGGTGCCGATCGTCATGGCGTTCGTGGGGATCGGGTTCGCCGTGGTGTGCCTGTGGGTGTGGCCGCCGGTGGGGGGTGTGCTGGAGGGGTTCTCGGACTGGCTGGTGGGGCTGGGTTCGTGGGGTGCGGGGATCTTCGGGGTGGCGAACCGGGCGCTGTTGGTGGTGGGGCTGCACCAGTTCCTGAACGTGCCGATGTGGTTCCAGTTCGGTAGTTACACGAAGCCGGACGGTCTGGTGGTGCACGGGGACATCAACATGTTCCTGCAGGGGGATCCGGATGCGGGGCTGTTCCTGTCGGGGTTCTTCCCGATCATGATGTTCGCGCTGCCGGCGGCGGCGTTGGCGATCACGCATTGTGCGAAGCCGCAGCGCCGCAAGGAGGTGGGCGGGCTGATGCTGTCGGTGGCGTTGACGTCGTTCGTCACGGGGATCACGGAGCCGCTGGAGTATTCGTTCTTGTTCGTGGCGCCGGCGCTGTACGTGATCCACGCGCTGTTGACGGGTGTGTCGATGGCGGTGACGTGGGGGTTGGGCGTTCACGACGGGTTCAGCTTCTCGGCGGGGCTGATCGACTACGTGATCAACTGGGGGCTGGCGACGAAGCCGTGGTTGATCGTTCCGATCGGGTTGGGTTTCGCGGTCGTCTATTACGTGGTGTTCCGCTTCGTGATCGTGAAGTTCGACATTGCGACGCCGGGGCGCGAGTCGGACGAGGAGATCGAGGCGATGGAGGCCGAGAATACGAGGGCGTAGGGACCTTCGGCCTCAACTGCCGTGCTGGGGGTGGGCCCTCGGGCCTTCGGGGGCCGGGGCCTTCCGCTTGTGCGCGGGGGCGGGGTCGCGGGTTCCGGTCGAGCGGCCGCAGATGTGGCGTAGACCACAGGAAATCGAAGGTTCCTTATCTATCCCCGACCATGCTACAACTGGTCTACACCACGCATTGGTGTAGACCACGCAGGCCTGTTCGGGCGCTCGCGTACCCCCGTTCAAAGACGCCGCCGTCCCCCGTGTTCCCACCCCCGCATGCGGCGCCTTGCCTTCTGGAGGAAGTTGTGACGACGGCTGCCGCCGCACCCGCGGCCGAGAAGAAGAAGGGCTCCGGCGCGATGGCTGTCATGCAGCGCATCGGCCGCAGCCTCATGCTGCCCGTTGCGGTGATGCCCGCCGCTGCGCTCCTGGTCCGCTTCGGCCAGGACGACATGCTGGCAAGCAAGTCGCTGCCCGAGTTCGTCCAGAAGCTCGGCGGCTACATGGCCGCGGGCGGCGACGCCATCCTCGGCAACATGGCCCTGCTGTTCGCCGTCGGCATCGCGATCGGCTTCGCCAAGAAGTCGGACGGCTCCACCGCGCTGGCCGCGGTCACCGGCTACCTGGTCTTCAAGAACGTCCTCGCCACCTTCACCGACTCGCACCTGCCGAAGATCGCCAAGGTCGTCGACGGCAAGATCGTGAACGTCGAGGCCCCGGTCAACGCGGGCGTCCTCGGCGGCGTGGTCATGGGCATCGTCGTCGCCCTGCTGTACCAGAAGTTCTACCGGACCAAGCTGCCGGACTGGGCGGGCTTCTTCGGCGGCCGCCGCCTGGTTCCGATCCTCTCCGCCTTCGCCGGCCTGCTGATCGGCATCGTCTTCGGCCTGATCTGGCCGGTCCTGGGCGCGGGCCTGCACAACCTCGGCGAGTGGCTCGTGGGCTCCGGCGCCGTGGGCGCGGGCATCTTCGGTGTCGCCAACCGCGCGCTGATCCCGATCGGCATGCACCACCTGCTGAACTCCTTCCCCTGGTTCCAGGCGGGCGAGTACAACGGCAAGAGCGGCGACATCGCCCGCTTCCTCGCCGGCGACCCGAGCGCCGGCCAGTTCATGACCGGCTTCTTCCCGATCATGATGTTCGCCCTGCCCGCGGCCTGCCTCGCGATCGTCCACTGTGCCCGCCCCGAGCGCCGCAAGGTCGTCGGCGGCATGATGTTCTCCCTCGCGCTGACCTCCTTCGTCACCGGTGTGACCGAGCCGATCGAGTTCACGTTCATGTTCATCGCCCCGGTCCTGTACGCGGTCCACGCGGTGCTCACCGGTGTCTCGATGGCCCTGACCTGGGCGCTCGGGATGAAGGACGGCTTCGGCTTCTCCGCCGGCCTGGTCGACTTCGTCCTGAACCTCGGCATCGCGAGCAACCCGTGGGGGCTGGCGCTGGTCGGCCTGTGCTTCGCCGTGCTGTACTACGTGATCTTCCGGTTCGCGATCACCAAGTTCAACCTGCCGACGCCGGGCCGCGAGTCCGACGAGGAGCTCGCCGAGCTGCTCAAGGCCGAGGCCAAGTAGTCCCGCGTCCACACGGGCGCAGCCCCCGCTCTCCCTTTCGGGAGGGCGGGGGCTGCGTGCGTTCGGGCTCAGACCTCGTAGACCGCGCCCGCGTACGCGAGGTCGACCGGGCCGTCGTAGACCGCGCGGGCGTCGGCGAGGTTCTGCCGGGCGTCGGTCCACGGCGGGATGTGGGTCAGCACCAGCCGGCCGACGCGGCCGCCGCGCGCGAACTCCCCGGCCTCGCGGCCGTTGAGGTGCAGGGCCGGGATGTCCTCCTTGCCGTGCGTGAAGGACGCCTCGCACAGGAACAGGTCCACGCCGCCGGCGAGCTGCCCCAGCTCGGCGCAGGCGCCGGTGTCGCCCGAGTACGCCAGCGAGCGGCCGCCGTGCTCGATGCGGATGCCGTACGCCTCCACCGGGTGGCTGACGCGCTCGGTGCGGACCTGGAAGGGGCCGATCTCGAAGGTGCCGGGCTTGAGGGTGCGGAAGTCGAAGACCTCGCTCATCGAGCGCTCGTCGGGGACGTCGTCGTAGGCGGTGGTCAGGCGCCTTTCGGTGCCCTCGGGGCCGAACACGGGGATCACCGGCGGGCGGCCGCCCTCGTGCCGGTAGTAGCGGGCCACGAAGTAGGCGCACATGTCGATGCAGTGGTCGGCGTGCAGGTGGCTGAGGAAGATCGCGTCGAGGTCGTAGAGACCGATGTGGCGCTGCAGCTCGCCGAGGGCGCCGTTGCCCATGTCGAGGAGCAGCCGGAAGCCGTCGGCCTCGACGAGGTAGCTCGAGCAGGCCGAATCCGCGGACGGGAACGACCCCGAGCAGCCGACGACGGTGAGCTTCATGGAGCGAGAACCTCCGGGACGGTCCGTGGACGGAATGCGGGCCGTGCGTGGGTCGAGCGTAAGGCGCGAAAGGGCGGGTCGCTCCTCCGCGGCAGGCCGTTGTGGGGGGAATCACCTGTGCTGTCACCCGCGGGAGCGACGGCGCGTACGGGCGTGCCGGGGCACTGCCGTGCCGGGGCGGGCGGCCGCGGCTACCGTCGGACTATGGACACGTCCTGGTGGCCCGCGGCCGCGGCGGTGGTGGCCGTGGTGCTGTTGGTGCTGGTCGCGGGGCGTCGGCCGGGGGTGGCGCGGCGGGTCCCGCCGCCGCACGGGCCGGGTCCGGCGCCGCAGCCGCGGGCGGGTGAGCTGTGGTCCCTGGTGGACGGGCGGCCGTGCCTGGTGCTGGCGGCGGCGTCGGTACGGGGCCACCGGGCGCGGGTCGCGTGGATCACCGGGAAGTACGACGACCGGCGGGCCGGGGTGATCCCGCTGCCGCCGGGGACGGTGGGGGTGACGCCGGGGCGGGTGGGGTACCTGGAGGCGGACCGGCCGGCGGAGGTGTGGGTGTGGGAGTTCCGTACCCGGCTCGGGGTGCTGGACCCTGTGGTGTGGGACGAGGCCAAGGGGCTCGGAGGAGGCGGCTGATGGCGCGTGCGGGTGCGGGGGCGGCTGCGGGGGCGGGGGCGTCGGGCGGGATCCGGTTGCGGCGGGTCTACGATCCGCCGGAGCCGGGGGCGGACGGGGTGCGGGTGCTGGTGGACCGGCTGTGGCCGCGGGGGCTGGCGAAGGCGGCGGCCGGGGTGGACGAGTGGCCGAAGGCGGTGACTCCGTCGGGGGAGCTGCGGAAGTGGTTCCACGGGGGCGGGGGTTCGGCGGAGGAGTTCCGGCAGCGGTACGAGGCGGAGCTGGCCGAGCCGGAGGCTGCCGCTGAGGTGGAACGGTTGCGGGGGTTGGCCGCCGCCGGGCCCGTGACGCTGCTGACCGCGGTCAAGGACCCCGCCGCCAGCCACGCGGCCATCCTGGCCGAGCACCTGGCCCCCTGACGGTGGCTCCGGCCCCCGGCCCCTCCCCCAGCGTCCCGGATGCCGGTGGGCTGCCGCTGCGCGGAGCCACTTCCCCACCCCGCCCCTTCCCGAAACCGTGGCCTGCGGCCCCGGCCCCCGCTCGCCTCAACGCCGGCGGGGCTCAAAGATCGGGGGCTCCGCCCCCGGACCCCCGCGCCTCAAACGCCGGCGGGGCTGATTTCAGCCCGCGCGGCGTTTGAG